>NZ_VPCP01000004.1:0-90822 GCF_013418145.1 Acinetobacter sp. YH12201
GAAAATGTATATCGTTGGCAGAAGAAATTATTTAGACCAATGATCAAAAACTTCATTGATGACTTTATTCTCGATAAAAATCATCTGCTACCACAGAGAATCTATAAATAATACTGCGTAAGTCCTAATATATTTGGCGACTGCAGTAAGCTCTGTCATGGCAACCAGAACGTACAAAATCCAGTAATTCCAGCCCGCCAGGAAGCCCGGGAATTTGCCCCAATATTTATTGGCAAAGTGGCTAAATGATCCTGCTACAGGCTCATGAACAATCATTTCACCCAGTTGGCGCATGATTAAAAAGGCGATTAAACCACCAATGGCGTAACCCAAGATGATGGAAGGACCAGCAGATTGGATGACCTGTGCGGAACCTAAGAATAAGCCTGTCCCAATTGCACCGCCCATGGCGATCAGTTGGATATGACGGTTCTTTAAGCCACGCTGAAGTTTGGAAGACTCGTTGTTCAAAGTATTCAGCCCGACAATGTGTAAGGAAAGGATTGAAATGGATTGTAATAGATTGAAATGTATAAGCCTAGTACGGGCTCTAGAGAGGGATTGTTAAAAAATAATCATATAAAAAATATTTTATATATTCCTATTTTGAATCAATAAATTAATTTTATTTTTTAATACATAAAATAAAATGATGTAAATGATGAAAAAAAGTTTGGTATTCGTTTTTTATACTTAAGTCAAGAAAGCATCTATTTCATAAAAAATCGCTATGATACTTTTTAGCATTTTGCTGACGGCGATGTACAACAATGATAAATGAAAGGATAAAAGAGAAATGAGTTTTGCTCCACAAATCAAGATTCCAGCAACTTATATGCGTGGCGGTACCAGTAAAGGGGTGTTCTTTAAACTGGATGACTTGCCACAAGCTGCACAGCAGGCTGGAAAAGTGCGTGATCAGTTATTGCTGCGAGTGATTGGAAGCCCTGATCCATATGGCAAGCAGATTGATGGCATGGGTGGAGCAACTTCAAGTACCAGTAAAACCGTGATTTTGGCCAAAAGTGCCCAGCCAGATCATGATGTCGATTATTTATTTGGACAGGTTTCGATTGATCAGCCTTTTGTGGACTGGAGTGGCAACTGCGGTAACTTAACGGCTGCAGTCGGCTCATTTGCCATTTCCAATGGCCTGGTCAGTGCAGAACGTATTCCTGAAAATGGCATTTGTACAGTCCGTATCTGGCAAGCCAATATCCAAAAAACCATTATTGCCCATGTGCCGATCACCAATGGACAGGTGCAGGAAACAGGTGATTTTGAGCTGGATGGGGTGACTTTCCCGGCAGCTGAAGTTGCCATTGAATTTCTGGACCCGGCTGATGATGGTGAAGAGGGCGGAGCCATGTTCCCAACGGGGAATGTCGTAGATACCCTGGAAGTGCCAGAAATCGGAACTTTCCAGGCGACCTTTATTAATGCTGGTATTCCGACCATCTTTTTAAATGCTGAAGATATTGGCTATGAGGGTACAGAATTACAGGATGCTATCAATAGCGATGCTCAGGCACTGGCACGTTTTGAAACTATCCGTGCTTATGGCGCAAAACAGATGGGTCTGATTCAGGACATTTCTGAAGCGGAAAAGCGCCAGCATACCCCGAAAATTGCCTTTGTATCGAAACCTAAAGCCTACACATCTTCAAGCGGTAAAGACATTCAAACCACTGATGTTGATTTGCTGGTTCGTGCCTTGTCGATGGGCAAACTGCATCATGCCATGATGGGAACGGCTGCAGTGGCGATCGGTACAGCTGCTGCGATTCCTGGAACTTTGGTTAATCTGGCAGCAGGTGGCGGAGTACGTGAAGCGGTACGCTTTGGACATCCATCAGGTACCTTAAGAGTCGGCGCACAAGCTGTGCAGGAAAATGGACAATGGGTGGTCAAAAAAGCTGTCATGAGCCGCAGTGCGCGGGTACTGATGGAAGGCTGGGTTCGAATTCCGAAAGATAGCTTGAAATAGCAAACAAGATAGAGAATCTTGCGAGAAAGCAGTATCATGCTGCTTGTCATTGATCAATAAGTTAGCCTGATTAAAGCTTAAACGATGATGACGGTTCAATTCTCATGTAGATGAGGAATCGCAAGTTCTCTGTCGAAGGTGACAAGAGCGTTGTATATTAGATCGGGGTCATTTTTAATTTTCCCGATCTATTCCCAAAGCAAAGTATTCGAGGCGAATGTGTCATCTTTAACTGACGTGCAAGCAAATGCATTAACTCAAGCACAGCAACGTATTCAACAAGATTTATTAACGGCATTAGACGCATTTTCCATTCCGGAGCCGCTTAAAGGGGCTGTGTATCATGCGGTCATGCTGGGTGGAAAACGGGTACGTCCTGCACTTTGTTATGCCACCGCTGCTTTAAAACCGAATGCAAATTTTGCTGCCGTACGCCGTGCTGCAGTCGCCATTGAAATGATTCACTGTTATTCACTGGCCCACGATGATTTACCCTGTATGGATAATGATTCCTTGCGTCGTGGTCAACCAACCTGTCATGTCGCTTTTGGGGAAGATACGGCATTATTGGCAGGGGATATTTTGCAGTCGATGGCCTTTGAAATCTTGGGCAGTCGCCTGTTTGATCAGGGCCCGGCAGTTGCTCCGACCATTGTTTTAAAACAGATGCAAATTCTGGCGACTGCCAGCTCGAAAATGGTCTGTGGTCAGGTGCTGGATTTACAGGCTGAAGGCAAGCGTGTGGATCAGGATGCTCTGGAAAATATTCACCGCAATAAAACCGGTGCCCTGATTTCTGCAGCCGTGATGATGACAGCCGTGACCGTATTTGAAGGCACAGATCCTGCTATTCCTAAACTGCGTGAATATGCGCAAGCGATTGGACTGGCCTTTCAGGTGCAGGATGATATTCTGGATATTATTTCCGATACGGCAGTACTGGGGAAAACTGCGGGTAAGGATGAGCAAGTAGATAAATCAACTTATCCTGCACTCATGGGGCTGGAAAAAGCTCAAGCCTATGCCAAAGAGCTGCATGATCAGGCCTTTAATGCTTTGGAGATGTTTGCTGAAAATGCAGTTGAATTGAACCAGATTTCAGAATTTTTATTGGCGCGTAAAAGTTAATTTGATTCAAATACAGCAGCCAAGACTAAAAAAAGAGGATCATAAATCCTCTTTTTTTATAAGCTTAGACTGTAAAAATTATTTAGATGCTTTATATAGGCGGTCACCTTCATCGAAACGGGTGGTGACTTCAGCAGAAGGGGCTTTACCCAGCAGGCTGACCACGACAATGGCAATGATTGAAGCAATGAAGCCGGGAATAATTTCATAAACACCGGTATTGCCCAACAGGTTTTTCCATAGAATCACCACCACAGCGCCGACCAGCATACCTGCAAGTGCGCCATTTAAAGTCATACGACGCCAGAACAAAGACAGAATAATCAGTGGACCAAAGGCTGCACCAAAACCTGCCCATGCATAAGCCACCAAACCTAAAACTTTGGATTCAGGGTTTCCAGCCATCCAGATGGCAAGCAGGGCAATCAGTAACACCATGAGGCGGCCAATCCAGACCAGTTCTTTTTGTGTGGCATTTTTACGCAAGAAGGATTTGTAAAAGTCTTCGGTCAAGGTACTTGAGCAGACCAGTAACTGACAACTCAGGGTACTCATCACCGCGGCTAAAATGGCAGCCAGTACAATACCTGCAATCCACGGATTAAACAGAATTTTGGTCAGTTCCATAAATACAGTTTCAGGATTGGCCGTCACAGCACCAGCCAGTTCCGGATGCTGCTGGAAGTAGGCAATCCCAAAGAAGCCTGCTGCCACCGCACCACCTAGACATAACGTCATCCAGGTCATACCGATACGGCGTGCATTGGGAATGGATTTCACCGAATCTGCTGCCATAAAGCGCACCAGAATATGTGGTTGACCAAAGTAGCCTAAGCCCCAGGCAAGTAAGGACATAATCGCCACAAAGCTTAGATCACCCATGATATCCATCGCTTGTGGACGTGCAGCTTCAAGTGCCAGAGTCATTTGCGACAGGTCGGAGAAGCTCAGAATGGTCACAATAGGGGTGAGCAACAAAGCAAAAATCATCAATGACGCTTGAATGGTGTCGGTCCAGCTGACCGCGAGGAAGCCACCGATAAATACATAACTGATGGTGGCAATCGCACTGATCCACAGTGCCGTGCTATAGGACAGGTCAAACATGTTTTCAAACAGGCGCGCACCAGCCACCATGCCGGAAGCACAATAAATGGCAAAGAAAATCAGAATAATGAAAGCCGATGCCACACGTAAAATTTTCTTCTGGTCATTAAAACGGTTGGAAAAATAGTCCGGCAAGGTCAGGGCATTGTGCTGTACTTCGGTGTGTACACGTAAACGTCCGGCCACCAGCAGCCAGTTGAGCCATGCACCAATAATCAGGCCAATTGCAATCCACATTTCAGATAAACCTGAAAGATAAATTGCGCCGGGAAGGCCCATCAGCAACCAGCCACTCATATCTGAAGCACCGGCAGAGAGCGCTGTCACGAAACTACCTAAACGACGACCCCCTAAAATGTAATCAGAGAAATTGGCTGTCGCGCGATAAGCCATAAGGCCAATCGCGATCATGGCGACAATATAAAAAAGAAAGGTAATCAGGGTCGGATTCAGGGAGTTCATACGGTATCCATTTACAAGGTGGACAGTAGATCGAAATACAGGCTTTTAAATAAAAAGCACAAATCATTTCAAAAAATAACGCGAAATTTAACCATAGATTAAAAAAAATTGCAGAGTTTTTCTCAATGTAAATAAAAATAGACAGCAAAGGCTGTCTATTTTTTAATATAAAAGAGTAGCTTACTGGTTGCGTCCCATTACTCCACGGATGGTGTTCAGGATGTCGGCAGGTAAGACTACAGTTTTGGCATTGTTGGACTTCGACATGTCCTGCATGGCTTTGACATATTGTTCACCAAGCAAATAAGCAACTGGAATTTCCTTATCACCCACGGCTGAAGTCACCATCTCAATGGCTTTTTGTGAGGCTTCAGCCAAGACGACTTGTGCTTCTGCATCACGGCGTGAAGCTTCCAGACGACCATCGGCCTCTAAAATGGCGGCCTGTTTTTCACCATCTGCCTTGGTCACGGTAGCGCGACGCTGACGCTCGGCAGCCGCTTGTGCTTCCATTGCAGCCTGCATGGTAGATGAGGGTTGAATATCCTGAATTTCCACAGTTTTCAGGGTAATGCCCCAATCGGAAATATCATCGGAAATGGCGGCTTTCAGTTTTGCTTTAATGTGATCACGTGAGGATAGCGCATCATCCAGATCCATTTCACCGACAATTGAACGAAGTGAAGTTTGCACCAGGTTCTGAATGGCCCAAGTATAGTTTTCAATGCCGTAAACCGCTTTTTCCGGGGTAGTGATATTAATGTACGCCACTGCATTCATCAGCAGTACCGCATTGTCACGGGTAATTACTTCCTGTGAAGGAATATCCAGCACGATATCTTTGGTGGTGACTTTATAAGCCACTTCATCAATATACGGAATGACAAAACTGAGTCCCGGTCCCAAAGTGGTATGGTATTTACCCAGACGTTGCACGATCCATTTATAACCCTGCGGGACAATGCGCACCCCTTTAAAAATGGTCACGCCGGCAAAAACCAGCAGTGCTAAAACAATAATTGTTCCACCAGACATGTTATTTCCTCACTTATATATTTTCGTTATTGGGATGGTGTGGTTTAACCACCAGATCATTGCCGAGAATATCGACCACGCGAACTCGATCACCCACTTCTACCGGAGACAGAGTCCGACAGTTCCACTCATCTGACCCCAAAACCGGCATGGGAAAACGCACCGTGATCAGTTCATGTTGCATATGAGTCTGAATGACCATGCCCACCTGACCAATAGTCGCTTCACGAGATAATCCGGCTTTGGTTTTATCAATAGAAAGTGGTTTGATAAATTTGAACCACAACAAGGTGCATAGCACAGATAGGATAATCCAGGTGACAATCTGGGTGGTTAAGCCCATCATCGGAAACATCCAGAATAAAACACCGACCATGATGGCTGCGATGCCAAACCATAGTGCAGCAAAAGCGGGGATTACCAATTCAGAAAGCATCAGTAATACCCCGAGTACAAACCAATGCCAAGGTTCGAATGCAAATTCCATACATCTACTCGTGTATTGTCAAAATAAAGAGAGACTATAAGGCCTCCATATCAATTTAGCAGATGAATAAGTCTTTGAATATTAAAAAAGCATATTTTTTAGATTCTGGATTTTGGCGCGGATTTAAAGGCTGCGGGTGATTTTTTAAAGTCGCTGATTGCCTTTTTAATGGCGATGATTTTCAGCTGGGTCGCTTTTTCGCCTTCTAGAATGGATGCATTGCTGGCTTTTAAATCCAGCGTGCCTAAATGTCCTACTTTAGGCTGAATGATCACATTGGCCTGATTCAGTTCTTCATGAATGCTTTGTTGACCCATAATATTAATGGTCTGGTCCAGCAGGCCCCACATATTCATCGGTTGATTGCCACTCGGTCGTGCAGAAATGTCGACGGCAATAACAATATCTGCACCCATCGCTTTCGCTGTTTTCACCGGAATCGGGCTGACCAGCCCCCCATCGACATACTGTTTCCCACCGATGGTAGCGGGAACAAAGACATTGGGGATACTGCAGGAAGCACGCACGGCCTGACCGGCATTGCCTTTAATAAATTCAGCTTTAGTGCCGGTGTCCAGACGGGTCGCAACCGCTGCAAAGCGAATCGGGAATTGCTCAATCGGTTTATTAGCAATATGCTGGTTCACATAATTCTGCAATTTTTGACCTTGTACAACACCTTGACTGTTTAGGGTTAAATCACGGATATCTGATTCTTTTAAAGTCAGTGCTATTTGCTGTAGTTGATAGGGCGTTTTACCACTGGCATAAATACTGCCGACAAAACTTCCGGCACTGGTTCCGGTAACGATTTTTGGCTTAATGCCGTGCGATTCTAAAACTTTTAGCACACCAATATGGGCAAATCCTTTAGCCCCACCACCCCCAAGCGCAATGGCAATGACAGGTTCACGGGCCTTGATGGCTGTGGTTTGCGGTGGGGTTTTGGTGGTTTTATCACAGCCAATCAGTCCAAGACCTAGTAGAGCAATGAAAGAATATTGCACAAGCTTCATGGTTGAATTTGTATATCAATTTGATGAAAAGTTGCGCACATGACAGCAGATAATTGCTATTTTGACTAGCTGTTTTTTAAACGTTTTTGTAATGGCTTGGCTAACCAGTCCGGATTTTTGGCTGAAAATTTGCCGGTATAGTGATCCAAAATCTGTTCTACATCCTGCGCGTAATTTCTTGTTGGCTGAAACACGCCCAGACAGTGTATCGCCTTGTTTTTATAATCCAGTGAAAACATCACAATCGGGATATGCGCACCCACGGCAATGCGGTAAAAACCACTTCTAAACGATTCAGCCTGTTTGCGTGTTCCTTCCGGTGCCATACCGACCCAGATCTGCTGTTGCGTATTAATGAAGTCGATAATTTGCTGAGTGGTACCTTGTTGGATACTGCGATTGACCGGAATCACCCCAATCCATTCAAGTATGGGTTTCAGCGGTGTGTTAAATAGGGTGTGTTTGCCAAAAACCGTGATCTTGATGCCCAGTCCAAGCAGTGCGGCAAAACCGTGCCAGGCATCGATATTCGAGGTATGTGGAGAAATAATGGCGACCGCTTTCGGTAGGTTGGGAAAATCACCCTCAAAACTCCAGCCTTGGGCAAGAAATAATTTTTTGAAAATATTTCGGCTTAAGTGACCACTACGGGCAGGCACCTGATCGGGTAAGATCGGAAAGTGTTGAGTCATGGTGTCTGATTGCACTCCCGGATAAATTTATCGGCTTTTAAACATGTTAAGCTTTTGTAAAATAAGATTCATTGGCAAAATATCAACTGTCATTCAGCTTGCCTGATCAAAACAGTCAATCCGGTTTTGACCCGAAGGGCCCACTATGCCGAGTACACGTAACATCTATCTCTTGTTGTTCTCTTTATATTGGGCCCAAGGTTTACCGGTTGGTTTTATGACCCATGCCTTACCCGTTATTTTACGTGCCCAAGGGGTATCGCTGGCACAGATTGGCGGTTTTGGCTTATTGATGTTGCCCTGGTCAATCAAAATTTTCTGGGCACCATGGGTTGACCATTTTGGCTATGCAGCATTTGGACATTACCGTAGCTGGATTATTCCGACCCAGTTATTGAGTGTGGTGGTATTGACTGGCTTATCTTTTCTGCCGATTCAGGCTTTAAACCAGCCTGAATATTTGCTGGCTTTTTTTGTGGCTTTACTGAGCATGAATCTGGTCGGTGCAACGCAGGATATTGCTACCGATGGTCTGGCAGTCAATATGCTGAACAGTCAGCAGCAACATTGGGGTAATACCTTTCAGGTCATTGGCTCACGACTAGGCTTTATTGTCGGTGGAGGGGCTATTTTATGGGCACTGGACTGGCTGGATTGGCAAAGCACATTTTTAATCTTGGCGGGACTGGTGCTGTTGAATACTTTACCGATTTTATGGCTGAAAGAACCGCAACGATTAAAGCATATGCCGTCCAGTACCGAAGCAGGAACATTTCGCTGGCAAAAAATAAAAGATTATCTGGCTTATTTTTATCGAGAGCAAAATCTTGCTGCATGGTTAGCGGTGCTCATCACCTTTAAAATTGCCGATGGTTTAGCTGGGCCTTTGCTGAAACCCTTAATGGTGGATTTAGGACTGACATTTTCCCAAATTGGCATTTATGTGACCATGCTTGGCGCTGTGGCTGCACTCATCGGTGCAGGGCTTGCAGGGTTCAGCCTGAAGTATGTGTCCCGTGAGCATGCTTTACTCGGTTTTTCTATTCTGAAAATTTTCACTTTGGCTGCCTACGCATGGCTAGCTGTTCAATATGAGACCCAAGGTCCTATTGAAACTTGGATGATCTATCTGATTAATGCTGCTGAAGACATGATTTCCGCCATGCTGTTGGTGGTGATGCTGACTCTGGTCATGCAATACAGCCGCAAACATTTGGCAGGAACAGATTTCACTTTCCAGGTGGCGTTGATGGCAACCGTGAGCGGTGGACTGTATAGCCTAAGCGGGATTTTAGGCGATCTCCTGGGTTATGCGAGTTATTTAAGCTTGATTACTGTGTTGGCATTGCTCTGTATTTTCCCGATTATGAGATGGAAAAACAGTTTGCTTTAAACCCTAAAAGCTTTTTAATTCAATTCAATATACATTTAAAACCTAAGGATTAAATAAGATAACTAAATAAAAATTAAATCATTTTTTTAAATATTTCTGAATTGTAACATCTGTTACAGAATAACTTAGGGGTATTTATAGATGAAAACCAAATTAGCAGCAGCGATTGCATTAAGCCTACTGGCAGCACCAACTTTTGCAGCGCCAACTCTTTATGGGGAAATTGATGCAAGTATCGATTACTTACCAGAAGATAATGCGTCACCTGTTTCTGATCGTGACGTTGTTGAGGTAAGTTCTAACAGCTCTTTCATTGGTTTAAAGGGTGAAGAAAAACTGAACGATCGTCTAAATGCAGTTTATGCGATTGAATGGGGGCTCAGCGCAGATGGAGATAGTACAGACTGGACTACGCGTAACCGTTTTGTCGGTTTAAAAGATGCTCAGCTCGGTACTTTAAAAGTGGGTGCACATGACACGCCATTGAAGCAACTCTCAAGTCCAGTTGATACATTTAACAACTACGTTGCTAACAAAGCAGATGTAAACGGTATTTTCACTGGCGAAGCCCGTATATCGAATGCAGTCATTTATGAATCTCCAGCAATTAAATTGCCTACAGGTGCCATTAAAGTGAATGCGTTGTTGGCCTCTGGTGAAGATTCAGGCATTGCGAAAGGTAATGGCTCGTCTAAAACTGCTGGTCGTGGTTTAGGCGACGCATGGTCTGCATCTGTAGTCTATGACAGCCCAGTCGTTGTGGCGGGTATTGCTTATGATAAAGCTATTCCAAGTAATTTTGCAGGACGTGGTTTTGTCAATGCATCTACTCCCGAAGTAACTGCTGGTGCTGCAGGCAGTGCGTTTGCCGCAGCAAATACACTACGTGCCATTGGTCGTGTAAACATTGATGGTGGTTTGGCATTAAAAGCACTTTATCAGACTTCTGAAGTAGAAGATGCAGCCGGAAATGAACTACCAGCAGCAGATATCGACGATTCACAAGGCTGGTTGTTGGGCGCAGAATATAATCTTCCAACTGCGAAGGCCTGGACTGTAAAAGCGCAATATAGCCAAAATACCACCAGCTTTAAATCAGCAAAATCAGACTTTGATGCGCAACAAATTTTTGTCGGTGCAGATTATGCATTTAACAAACAGGTGAAAGCTTATGGTTATGCCGGTTATCTGACTCTTGAACAAGGTTCGAATGAAACTAAACAACCTGTAGTCGGTACAGGATTAGAATATAAGTTCTAATCTGTCCATTGTTTTTTTCTAAAAGGCGATGTTTTACATCGCCTTTTTTATTACTGTTTCTTATATTAACCCGAATCCTGCTTAAGCCAATGATTTCATAATTTGAATTGTTGGCTTATTTCGATGGGTTAATTGGTATGCACATAAAGAAGCATAAATCCCACTTAGAAATCCATGAATACTACGAGCTTTACTCGTCACTAAATTAATTGTCCTTTCAATAAACTGAATAACGTTTCTATTTTATTGCGCTGTCTTAAGTGATATTCATCTGATGCACAAAGTTGAACAGACTGCATGTTCTTTCGATGATAGGTAATCAAATCAATACCTTGGTCTTTTAATTTACTTTTTAATTCCTGGCTGATATAGCCACGATCACCATAAAGCTTTGCTTCGAAACCCTCAATCAAATGTTCAACCATTTTTATGTCAGCAATATGCCCATTGGAGAAAGCAGAACGAACGATTTCACCGAATTGATTCATAACAATATGTAACTTACAGCCATAGAACCAGCCCATTGAGCTTTTACCACGGGATGCAATTTTGGCTAATGATTTATGACATTGAATACGTTGATTTTTACAGACTGGTAGAGTCGTTGAATCAATCCATAAATATTGTTTATATTGACCTTTCATTACAGATACATGTAAAGCATGTAGTGCTAATTGATGCATATTGATCAGGTGAATCATCCTTTGGTAACAGGGTAAGCTTTTAAATAAATGACTTTTATCCTGCTTCAACCATGAGAAGAATGCTTTGAAATTAATGAAGTGGGAGCACTTATACCAAATAGCAATAAATATAATTTCAGAAAGTGTAAGTTGTGCAGTTCTGACTCTTAACGAATGACGGCTTTGTTTGAGAAATTTCCAATAAGTTGCTTCAAATTTCAGAAAGAAATCATCAATTACGCAGAATAATTCGGTACTATTGAACATCAGGACTAGGGCTTTAGGTTTTGTGTGGTAACTCAACTGATGGCTCTAGTCCTCTTATTTTTCAAGTCATTTTCTTATCCGCGATTCGGGTTATATTAAGTGAATTTTAAGTTTGGTATTCTACATTAAGACAACAGTAGAAAGATTAACCAATAGTCATGTCAAATATCATCAGTCCTATACGTGATAAAATAAAGCCCATTTCGTTAAGCCTGTTTAATTTATTGCTGGCAATATGGTTGGGCTTGGTGCTGAATTTTGCCTTTTTTCAAAAAATACAAAGTTTGACCCCTTATCAGGGCAGCAAAGCCTATTTATTTTTAATCGCGACCGTATTGGTGATCGTGGCGGCCTATAACCTGATTTTTCAGCTGCTGCAATGGCGCTGGAATGCAAAAATACTGGCTTCAATTTTTTTAGTAATTGGGGGCTTTACGGCCTATTTTGTCAATAGTTTGGGCGTGGTGATTTCACCTGAACAAGTTCAGAATATGATGCAAACCGATGCCCGTGAAGTCCGCGGATTGATGTCCTTACGCTTTGGGCTTTGGACGCTGGTATTTGTCATTTTCCCACTCATTCTTGTGGCGCTCGTTCGGATTAAGCCTGAAGCTTTTTTACCTAAACTTGGCAAAAAAATGTTAAGCAGTATCGCTTCATTGTTATTGGTTGGCGCCTTGCTGTTTACCTTTTATGTAGATTATGCTGCGATTTTCCGGGAACATCGTGATTTGAAAGGCATGATTTCTCCACAAAATGCCATAGCATCGACCTTATCGTATTACCGTAAATCTGCACCTAAAAAGAATTTACCTTTAGTTCGTTATGGTGAAGATGCTCATTTGCTTCAGCCAGTCAATAAGCAGGCTAAACCTAAGCTTATGGTGTTGGTAGTAGGTGAAACAGCCCGTGCAGAAAGTTTTTCATTGAATGGTTATGCCAAAAATACCAATCCTGAACTGTCTAAACTGGACATCATCAATTTTAGTCAGGTGAGTTCATGTGGTACTGCAACCGCTGTATCCGTACCTTGCATGTTCTCCGGCATGCCTCGAAAAGATTATGATGAACAGCTGGCCAGTCACCGTGAAGGACTACTCGATATTGCACAACGTGCAGGCTATAAAGTGACCTGGATGGATAATAACTCTGGTTGTAAAGGTGCCTGTAACCGGGTTGAACAGTATCAGATTCCGCAACAGCTCAAAGATAAATGGTGTGCCAAAAATGGCGACTGCTATGATGAAATTTTGGTGGATAGTCTAAAAACTTATCTGGCTACAATTCCTGAAACCGATAAGACTCCACGTTTAATTGTATTACATCAGATGGGTAGTCACGGACCTGCTTATTATCAGCGTTCCAAAGCACCCTTCCAGCCTTTTAAACCAAGTTGCGATAGCAATGCAATTCAAGGTTGCAGCCGTACAGAATTGTTGAATAGTTATGATAATTCCATTGTATATACTGACCATGTTTTAAGTTCACTCATTCAGGTGTTAAAAGGCAACAGCACTTATCAAAGTGGGTTCTGGTATCTGTCTGATCATGGTGAATCGACAGGAGAACATGGTTTATATTTACATGGCTCACCTTATGCGATTGCGCCTAGCCAACAAACTCATGTTCCAATGTTGATGTGGTTTTCTCCTGAATGGACTGCACAAAATTCTGCCCAAATCACTTGCTTAGCCCAGCAAAAAAGCAAACAATTAAGTCAGGATAATCTGTTCCCAAGTCTGTTAAGTTTGCTGGATGTCAAAACCCAAACCATTGATGAACAAAATAATATGTTGCAGAACTGTCAGTCAAAACAGAAAGTATGAGTTTAAAATATGGCTAAAATATTGATCATTGAAGATGATTTCATGATTGCTGAATCCAGCATCACTTTGCTGAAATATCAGCAATTTGATGTGGAATGGGTCAATAATGGCATTGACGGTTTAAAGAAACTCATACAGGAAAAGTTTGATATCGTCCTACTCGATCTAGGCTTGCCGATGATGGACGGGATGCAGGTATTAAAACAGATTCGCCAGCAGTGGCCTGCTTTACCTGTGCTGATTATTTCAGCACGGGATCAACTGCAAAACCGGGTGGATGGATTGAACAGTGGGGCAGATGATTATCTGGTCAAACCCTATGAATTTGATGAACTGTTGGCCCGCATCCATGCTCTATTACGTCGTAGCGGGGTAGAATCTGCGCTTCAGGACAGCCCGCAAATTTTAAGTTATGGCGAACTCACGCTGGATGTTGAACAGCACATTGCCAAGTTTAAGGGGCAATATATTGACCTGTCCAATCGTGAATGGGCGATTTTGATTCCCTTGGTGAGTCATCCCAACAAGATATTTTCTAAAGCCAATTTAGAAGATAAATTGTATGATCTGGATAGCGAAGTAAGCAGCAATACCATTGAAGTGTATGTGCATCACTTACGCGCCAAACTTGGCAAAGATTTTATTTGCACCATTCGTGGTTTAGGTTATCGACTGGGACAATTATAAATCAGACAACGATAAAATCAGCTAGAAGGTCAGCCACAGGTGCAGTCACAGTATTCATTAAAAAAACACCTGATTATTTATGTTTCTGTTTTTAGTATTGCCTTGGGCTGCTTGCTGATTTTTTCTGCTTACCGTATTGCCCTGCAAGAAATTAATGAAGTGTTAGATGCCCAGATGCAGAATCTGGCAGAACGCGTCGCGCAGCATGATCCTGAACCGGTGCAAAGCAAGTTTGATCAAGCCAGGCATTATCACGAAGAAGACCTGTTTGTCGATGTCTGGTCTTATGCAAATGAAAAACATAAAAGCCATGCCATGAATTTATTGGTTCATCCTGTGAAAAAAGCAGGATTTTATACCCATAAAACCGCACAAGGGGTTTGGCATACTTACATCCTGCCTTTAGAACATTATCAGATTCAGGTGAGCCAGCAACAATCGACACGGCAGCATCTAGCATTGGAACTTGCCGGCAGTATGTTTATTCCTTATTTACTGTTTATGCCTTTTGTGATTTGGGGACTGAGCTGGATTATTAGCCGCAGCCTGCAGCCTTTGGATGATTTTAAAGCGGAATTGGCACAACGTGATTCGGAGGAATTAAGTGCCATTGAATCAGATAATTATCCGCTTGAAATTGTGCCGACCATTACCGAAATGAATCATTTGTTTGAGCGGATTTCCTCTGCACAGCAGGAGCAGCGGCAGTTTATTGCCGATGCAGCACATGAGCTTCGTACGCCTATCACTGCATTGAATTTACAGATGCAGATTCTGTTAAAACAGTTTCCTGATGCTCAGGAGCTACAGAATTTAAGTAAAGGATTAATCCGGATTCAGCATTTGGTCAGCCAATTACTCAGTCTGGCAAAACAGGATGCTTCAATTCTGGAGGTCGAGACCAAACAGCAGTTTTTACTGAATCAGGTCGCGGTGAATTGTGTAGAACAGCTCGTTCATCTGGCCATGCAGAAAGAAATTGATTTGGGTATGGAACGTCAGGAAGATGTGGTGCTGTATTGTCAGGAATCAGCAGTACATTCCATTATTTATAACCTGATTGATAACGCGATTAAATACACGCCCAATCAGGGAGTGATTAATGTGTCTGTATTTGAACAGGCAGGTTTTGCCATGATTCAGGTCGAAGATAGTGGACCTGGAATTTCCCCCGAACTGTATGAAAAAATTCTTAAGCGCTTTTATCGTATCCATCATCATCTGGAAATAGGCAGTGGTCTGGGGCTTTCTATTGTGGATAAAGCCACAGAAAGGCTCGGCGGCAAGATTTCTTTTTCCAAGAGTGCCAGCTTAGGTGGCTTGCAGGTCAATGTGCAATTGCCACTCTAGCCGATCACTTCTCTTAGATGATGGGTTCTAGCAGATAGGTGTGAGCAGTTAAACTGTCTCAGCTGTTTTATCCATGCTTTGGCTTGGTGCAAATCTTTTATAATTGAGTAGATAAAAACTCACGTTAATGAGCCAGATAATCCATGCAGTCCATAAGTTATGGCTGAGAAAATGTGCTCCACGCATCATTTGCGCCCAGCCCATCGCGAAACCTAAAATAAGCCCTGAGACCAGAAAAAAATAGGCACGCTTTTTATTGGAAAGCCTAAATACAAAAAAACCAGCCATCAGTGCAAAGCCGGTAGATGCATGTCCCCCCGGGAAACAGTGCCCTTTGGTGGCAGAAAAATCCCAGAAAAAACCTTGATGGGTAGGAATGGTGATATTCCAGGGGCAGGCATGGGCAGACTGTGATTTCAACAAGCCAATAATCGAGGTGGAAAGGAGGATCAGCCCAAAGAAATAACCATAGGTCCAGCGTAAAGCTTTAACTTTCTCAAACTTGAACGATGCTAGCCAGATTAAAAAAAAGCCGGCATATACCGCAATAATCAGATTTTTGACATAACGATGGTTCAGTTCAGCTAAATACCAATTGTCACGTAACAGGAATTTCCCGGATTCACTGACCCAGGGATGAATCAGCGCCAGATCCAGTGCCCCCCCAATCGGGAAACAAACCAAAAGCAGGCAAAAACTGATAATGAGAAAACAGCCCTGATAGAGCATGAAGCGTTGCTTATCGTGCATAGTAAAGATCAATTGATTTTAGTGCTGCGATTACAGCAATAAAAACTTAATCCAGACTTAAGCGAGCTTGAATCGGTGGGGAAAATCGCCGTAAAAGTATCGTGTTAAGTATGATGTTGTGTTAAATGCTGATAAGCATATCCAGGAAAGAGCATAACCGGATCAAGCTTTAATGCTACATTAACGGCAAGATTGCTATAGGTATTCAAATGAAGATTCGTGCTGTTCTATTCGACCTGGATAATACCTTAACCCATCGTGATCGAAGTATTCTGGCGTATAGTCAATATCTGGTACAAGTCTATCAACATCAGTTACCGCATGATGCAATTGGGAAAATTCAGGCGATTATCCGTCGCATTGATAATGGTGGCTACCCTAAAAAAGAATTGCTCACCCATCCCAGTATTGCTGCGTCTGTGGCTTATGCCTTGCAGCAGGAATTAATCTGGAAAAGCATGCCACATTTGGATGAACTTACCCAGTTCTGGTTTCAGCAATTTGGCTTATCTGCAGTGGCCATGCAGGGTGCCAGTCAGCTCTTAACCGAACTAAAACAGGACGGTTATCAGCTGGCGGTCATTTCAAATGGTGGACATGCGACCCGACTCACCATTTTACAGGGTTTGGGTTTTAGTCATTATTTTGATGAAATTGTCAGTTCTGAACTGGTCGGCATCAGTAAACCGAATCCGGAAATTTTTCTCTATACCAGCCAGAGATTGGGCGTTGCACCAGAACATTGCCTTTTTGTCGGTGATCATCCCGTCAATGATGTACAAGGGGCAATGGATGCCGGTATGCAGGCTGTCTGGTTACAGGGTTTTCATGAAGTTCAAGATCAGCCCATAAATCGCATTCAATCTCTGGCTGAAATTAAGCAGTTTTTATAATTACTTTTACGCATTCATTGTGTCAGGCTACTAAAGTCCAGATAGAAAAAAGCGACTCTTTTGAGCCGCTCTGAAAATCGAAATGTCGTTTAGATAGTCAGTTTAAAGCATCAGCTTTAAAAAATGGTTTCTTCCGAATTGGCTGAAATTTTATGAATAGACAAATCGGCACCACGGAATTCATCTTCCTGTGATAAACGAATGCCCATAATCAGTTTAAGTACGCCGTAAACGAAAAAGCCACCAGCCAGTGCAATGGAGATGGCCAGTAAAGTACCAATCAGTTGAGAGAGGATTGAAACACCGCCCAAACCGCCGAGCCATTGCTGTCCGAAAATCCCTACGGCTAAACCGCCAAAGCTGCCGCATACGCCGTGTAATGGCCAAACACCGAGTACATCATCCACTTTCAGTTTGTTTTGGGTATAAGTGAATAGTTTGACAAAAATGACCCCAGCCACCATGCCAATGATTAATGCACCTACGGGGTGAACTACATCGGAACCTGCACAGATGGCAACCAGACCAGCCAAAGGACCGTTGTGCAGGAAGCCCGGGTCATTTTTGCCGATGAAGTTGGCCGCAATAGTACCACCAACCATCGCCATCAGTGAGTTAATGGCAACCAGTCCAGAAATGGCATCCAGACGTTGTGCACTCATCACGTTAAAACCAAACCAGCCGACAATTAGAATCCATGAACCAAGTGCCAGAAAAGGAATGGAAGAAGGGGGATGTGCACTGACACGACCATCTTTTTTATAACGGCCATGACGTGCGCCCAGTAAAATGACTGCTGCGAGTGCAATCCAGCCACCCATAGCATGCACCACGACTGAACCGGCAAAATCGTGGAAAGCTGCACCAAAAGTTTTGGTTAGCCAGCCTTGTAATCCTAAATTGCCATTCCAGGCAATGCCTTCAAAGAAAGGGTAAACCAGTGCCACCAATAATAATGTGGCAATTGCTTGAGAACGCATTTTGGCCCGTTCTGCAATACCGCCGGAAATAATGGCAGGAATGGCGGCAGCAAAGGTCAGCAGAAAGAAGCAGCGCATCAGGTTGTAGCCATGATCTGCGGCTAAGGTTGTACCGATATGAAAAAAGTGTTGTCCATAAGCAATATAGTAGCCGACAAAAAAGTAGGCGATGGCAGAAATGGAGAAATCTGTCAAAATTTTACTTAGGGCATTGACCTGATTTTTATGTCGTACTGTGCCCAGTTCCAGGAATGCAAAACCTGCATGCATGGCTAAAACTAAAACTGCACCAAGAAGGAGAAAGAGTAAATCTGTATTTTGCATTTTATGGCTCCATTTTAGTGCTTAAAATCACAAAAAGAAGATCAGTATAACCATGAGATTATTTTCGTGAAGATGGTCGAAATGGGGAAATTTTGATTAAGGCTGAGAAAAAGACTACAAGACTCGATATAAAGCAATTACTTGCTGAAGTATGAATGATTTGCGTTATTATGGTGCAATATTGTTTAATTTAAATTATAAATAAATATATGAAAATTGAATAAAATTTAACTTTTTTAAAGAAGTTGGTTTTATATATTTTTTATAGCACTGAATAGTAGCAAGTTTAGCCCGATAAAAATGTAAACGGGTTTCTCGCTCATCATAAAGAAAAAATGAAAAATATATTTAAAGAGATTCTAATTTGGTTCAGTTTTAGAAATTGAGCACAAAAAAACCAAGCCAAAAACTCTGGACTTGGTTAAAGTACTCACTCTTTTAGTGCAAAATTTTATTTAGGAACTGCTGCGTGCGCTCACCTCGTTGGGTGTTAAAGAATTCATCTTTGCTGCAGTCTTCCACAATTTTTCCCTGATCCATAAAAATCACCCGGTTGGCCACCTGGCGGGCGAAGCCCATTTCATGGGTCACACACATCATGGTCATGCCTTCTTTGGCCAGTTCGACCATCACGTCCAGCACTTCATTGATCATTTCCGGATCGAGTGCCGAAGTCGGTTCATCAAACAGCATCGCAATCGGGTCCATGCTTAAGGCACGGGCAATCGCCACACGTTGCTGCTGGCCACCGGACAGTTGTGCCGGGAACTTGTTGGCGTGAGCACTGAGTCCGACCCGCTCCAGATAGGCCAGGCCTTTTTTCTTGGCTTCAGCTTCAGAACGGCCCAGTACTTTAATTTGGGCAATGGTCAGATTTTCGGTAATGCTCAAATGCGGGAACAGTTCAAAATGCTGGAACACCATACCCACACGGCTGCGCAGTTTGGTCAGGTCAGTTTTGGGGTCCGTATGTGATGTAGGCAAAGAGCGAGAGAAATTACCCGAATTTTCAGCTTATAAAGGATTATGTTTTGAGATTCAGGTTAGAACAGCATTGGAACATGCATGGGCTGAAATAGAACATGATCGTGGGTATAAACTTATCGGTAAATTGCCTTCTTATTTAAATCGAAGATTTAAACTTTTATCTGGGTTACTAGAATCTGCTGATATGGAATTTAATAGATTAACAGTAGAAATTGAAGATTATAAAAATAATTTAAATAATGATATTGAAGAAAATAAATTAGATTATGAATTGACTACTGTCGGAATTAATCAACTTATTAATAATAAATATAAAGAATATTTGTCTTTATCATCATCTTTAAATATTGAGAGCGAGAAAAAGTTGATTCAAGAATTGGAGAGTTTCGGGATTGAGACTTTAAATGATTTAGATAAACTAATTAATCGTGTTATTCAAAATTATAAAATACTTAAAAATAATACCATCCTTGGTTTATGTCGTGATGTAATGATGTTGGATGATATCAATAAATATTTTCAATTATCTTTTTTAGGGGCGACTAATTCATGGGGGGTTACTAACCCAGAAACTTATACTATGTTAAAACAAAAATATGAAGAGCATGAAATTGATTCTATTTTCAGTACAAATGAAATTGATATTATTGAAGAAGGCGAAGAATAAAAAATCCCCTCATTTGAGGGGATTTTTTGAATCAAACTACAGCATTAAAGCGCCGCAATTTGCTCCATATTCGCTTTAATCTTCGCTAACTGGTCAGCAAACTCAGCAAGTTTCACTTTTTCGCCTTCAACCACAGCAGCAGGTGCTTTTGCCACAAAACCTTCGTTAGAAAGTTTATTGGCAATTTGGTCATGTTGCTTTTGAACCTTGTCTAAGTCTTTTTGTAGACGACCCAATTCCGCTTTAGGATCAATCAAGCCCTTCATTGGAACGTATACAGATACATGACCTACAACAGAAGATGATGACAAAGGTGGTTGTTCGCCATCAGCCAAGAAGGTGATGCTTTCAACTTTCGCCAGTGCTTTGAACAGCGCTTCAATACGAGTGATCTGTGCTTTTTCAGCTTCAGTGGTATTTTGCAGAAGAACAGGCAACAAACGTGCATTACCTAAGCCCATCTCACCACGGATGTTACGAACCGCACCAATCAAACCTTGTAGCCATTGCATATCTGCTTCAGCCTGGTCATTCATCAACGACTTATCCGCAGTCGGGTACTGCGCAAGCATAATCGTTTCGCCAGTGATGCCAAGTTTAGGTGCAAGCGTTTGCCAAATTTCTTCAGTCAGGTAAGGCATTAATGGATGTGCAAGACGTAAAGATGCTTCCATCACCGCAAGCAATACACGACGAACTTCCGCTTTACGCTCTTCAGATACATTTTCATCGTTCAGAACAGGTTTAGTCAGTTCTACATACCAGTCACAGTATTCATTCCAGATGAACTCGTAAATCGCTTGTGCAGCTAAGTCTAAACGATAGGTTGCAAATGCAGTTTGTACCGCAGCAGTCGCTTTTTGCAGACGGCTGATGATCCACTGTTCAGGCAATTCCCAAAGATCAGGACGAGCCGTTTGACCTACCGTTTGACCTTCCACGTTCATCATAACGAAACGCGTACCGTTCCAGATTTTGTTGGCAAAGTTACGGTAACCTTCAACACGTTTCATGTCGAACTTGATGTCACGACCGGTGTTGGCCAGTGCGCAGAAGGTGAAACGAACCGCATCCGTACCATACGCCTGAATACCTTCAGGGAACTCTTTACGGGTTGATTTTTCAATCTTCGAAGCCTGTTTCGGGTTCATCAAACCAGTGGTACGTTTTTGTACTAGAGTTTCTAGATCAACACCATCAATCAAATCTAATGGGTCAAGCACGTTCCCCTTAGATTTAGACATCTTCTGGCCTTCGCCATCACGTACCAGACCGTGTACATACACAGTTTTGAACGGCACTTGTGGCGTACCATCTTCATTCTTCATGAAGTGCATGGTCATCATGATCATGCGGGCTACCCAGAAGAAGATGATGTCAAAGCCAGTCACCAATACATCAGTCGGGTGGAACGTATTTAAGAAGTAGTTTTCTGCATCTTTCTTGGCATCGCCAGTCCAACCTAAGGTTGAGAATGTCCAAAGACCTGAAGAGAACCATGTATCCAATACATCTTCGTCTTGGTTCAATTCAACATCGGCAGGAATGTTGTTTTTCGAACGAACTTCAGCTTCGTCACGACCAACATATACATTACCTTCTGCATCGTACCAAGCCGGGATACGATGACCCCACCACAATTGACGAGAGATACACCAGTCTTGGATATTGTTCATCCATGCCATGTACATGTTGCTGTACTGTTCAGGTACGAACTTAATACGACCGTCTTGAACCGCTTCAATCGCAGGTTTCGCAAGCGGCGCAATCTTCACATACCATTGGTCTGTCAATAGAGGCTCAACGATCACGCCCGAACGGTCACCACGAGGTGGTTTAAGCGTATATGGTTGGATTTGGTCTAACCAGCCTTCCGCTTCAGCTTGTTCTACTAACTTTTTACGTGCTTCAAAACGTTCTAAACCAATGTAGTCCGCAGGGGCAGGAATGGTTTTAGAAATTTGCTTACCCGCTTTCGCGATGTATTCAAATTCAGCCAATACTTCAGCATTTTTGTTGAAGATGTTGATGATTGGCAATTCGCAGCGTTTACCCACTTCATAGTCATTGAAGTCATGCGCAGGGGTGATTTTTACACAGCCGGTTCCGAATTCTTTGTCGACATATTCATCTTTAACAATAGGAACCGCACGACCGGTAATTGGCAGGATGATGTTTTTACCCACTAGGTCTGCATAGCGTTCATCATCCAGCGCAACTGCAACTGCTGTATCACCCAGCAAGGTTTCAGGACGCGTTGTTGCTACTACGATGTAATCTTTACCATCATGCGTGCGCAGTGATTTGTCTTCAAAGAAATATTTGAAGTGCCACAGTGAACCTGCTTCTTCTTTATCTGATTCTACTTCCAGATCAGACAGTGCAGTTTGTAATTTTGGATCCCAGTTTACCAAACGTTTGCCGCGGTAGATCAAACCTTCTTCATGCAGTTTTACAAACACTTCTTTCACCGCATTGGATAAACCTTCATCCATGGTGAAGCGTTCACGAGACCAGTCTACAGAAGAGCCCAGGCGACGGATTTGACGGGTAATGTTACCGCCAGACTGTTCTTTCCATTCCCAGACTTTTTCGATGAACTTTTCACGGCCCAGGTCATGACGGCTAATACCTTCTGCACCCAACTGACGCTCTACCACCATTTGCGTTGCAATACCGGCGTGGTCCGTACCCGGTTGCCATAAGGTATTTTTGCCTGACATACGGTTAAAACGGGTCAGTGCATCCATGATGGCATTGTTAAAACCATGACCCATGTGCAAGCTACCGGTGACGTTTGGTGGCGGAATCATGATACAGAATGATTCGCCTTTTTCAGACGGCTTGAAGTAACCGCGCTCTTCCCAAGTTTGGTACCATTTTTTCTCGATCTCGGTAGGATCGTATGTCGTAGCAATATTTTGCGCAGAATCAGTCATAGTGAAAACAGATCAAAAGTGAATAAAAAATTGCAGTTATTGTAGCAAAAAAAATGACAGATGAGACAGCTAAAGAAAATGCAAAAATAAGCGATTGGCACATACACAATTCGGTTCTATGATGAGAGTATTATAAAAACAGCGCAGATGATCGCAGAACAATACTAAAAAGGAGATGATCACCATGAATTATATGATTTCTTTAAAATTAAAATCAGAAACACATCAACGGTTCCAGCAGATTCACCAGCAACTCAATCAGGGCAAAAGCGAAAGTCTGGCGAAACCGCTGGGTGAAGTCCTGGCGGATATCTCTTGTGAAATTGTGGATCAGGTGTTTGGTGAAATTGCCCGTTTATCTACCTCCAGTGACCGGGAATCTGAAAAAGTGGTGCAACAGATTTTAGATACGGTACGTAAATATATGCCGTGGTCGGTGTCATTTTTTGGTAATGACCGCCTCACTCCAATGGTTAATTATTTGATTGAAATGGCACATGAAAAAAATGACCAATACTATATTTCCTATCAGGTTGATCATGTGCTGGTGGTGGAACTGTTAGGTTGTGTGGAACAAGTCAAGAGTGGAAATAGCCAATATGTTTCGCCTGCCTTGAAAGCTTTTACCGAAATGGTCGATCAAGGCGTGACCTATTTGCTACGTGAGCCTAAAAAAATGTTGAAATTCAATTTGGTGGTTGATAAAACCCTGAATGGGGTGATTCATTTGACCACGCAAATGGGCTATAAACGTTTGGAAAAAATTGGAACTTATTATGATGCTCAAGATACTCATCGTTATCTTGATCATTTTCTGATGTTTTTGAACCCAGAGCCCAAAAATGATAGATCAAACCATTCTGAAATGTAATTTAAAACAGGAAGCATAACATGGCGCAGCAGGACAGTTTAAACAACAAAGTGGTATGGATTACCGGTGCATCTTCAGGTTTAGGCAAGGCTCTTGCTCAGGAGTGTGCTTTGCAGGGTGCACAGGTGGTACTGACTGCACGCCGTATCGATGAACTGGAAAACGTCCGTTTAAGCTTACCTCATCCTGATCAGCATATTTGTGTCGCTGCCGATATTACTGATGAAAATCAGGTTCGTCATGCTTATGAGCAAGTGCTAAGTCAGAAAGGGCGTATCGACTGGTTAATCAATAATGCTGGTTTAAGCCAGCGTGCCCTGATTGCCGACACCACCATGCAAACTGAACGTGCCATTATGGAAGTGGATTATTTCTCACAAGTATTTCTGACCAAAACGGTTTTACCGACTTTCCTGCAACAAAAGTCGGGCCGGATTATCTTCGTTTCTAGCGTGGCGGGTTTATTGGGTACCCAGTACCGTGCTTCATATTCAGCGGCAAAAGCGGCCATCCACATGTGGGCCAATAGCTTGCGCGCAGAGGTGGCACAAGAGGGTGTTCATGTCAGTGTGGTGTTTCCGGGTTTTGTCAAAACCAATGTGTCTTTCAACGCCTTAAATGGAGAAGGCAAACCGCAGGGGCATCAGGATGAAGCGATTGAAAATGGTCTGGAGCCAGAAGCGTTTGCCAAAACCGTGCTGAGTGCTTTGCTGAACGGTGAAGAATATATTGTGGTGGGTGGAACCAAAGAAAAACTGGGGGTATGGATGTCACGCTTATCGCCAAGTACCCTGTATAAAATGATCCGCAAGGCTAAGGTAAAATAATTAAAGCTCTTTCTATTTTAAAAGAAGAAGCTTTAAAGTCCCCCTTTGCAAAAGGGGGACTTAGGGGGATTCTAAATAGTAAAATGTTAGTCACGATATAATCCCTCCCTTGAGCACTTGAAATATATTTCGAATCTGCAACCGGAGATTTATCAATAATCTCCCTAAATCCCTCTTTAATAAAGAGGGACTTTGCTTTTATCGGGGGAGGATTAGGCTTATAGTTGAATCGCCGTTCCATAGGCAAACACTTCCACCATTCCGCCTTGCATGCCCATCTCTGTGGTACTGAGGCGTAAGCCCATAATCTGGGTTGCACCGATTTTCTCGGCTTCCAGTTTCAAGCGGACAATCGCTTCACGTCGGGCACGTTCCACCACACTTTCATAACTGGTCAGACGACCACCGAAAAAGTTCTGGATATTGGCAATCACATATTTAAAGTAATCATGCGAAATTACTACATTGCTGCTCACCAGTTGCCCCGGATATGAAGATATTTTAAAACGGCTATTATCCAGGGTGATATAAGCCAAACGCTGTTCATTTTCCGCCAGTGAATCCAGGTGCTTGCGTTCATTGTATCTGCCGAAACCAAAACCGAGTGCAAATAAAATGGCAAAAACAACTATCTGGAGAATTAACCCATCCATCACTTAGACCTGCGCTTGAAATGGATCGGGAAGTTTAGGAATGTTTGGCTCCACCACAACTGCTGTGCCATACACAAAAAGTTCCGAAGCACCTTGGGCAATATTGGAGGTTGAAAAACGGATGCCAACCACGGCATTGGCGCCCATTAATCTGGCCTTTTCAATCATGCGGTTCATGGCTTCCTGCCGCGACTCTTCCAGCAGTTCAGTATAGGCCGTCAGTTCACCACCGACAATATTTTTTAAGCCTGCAAGCAGGTCACGTCCGACATGCTTACTGCGTACAGTGCTGCCATAGACCACATCGAGTTGACGAATAACGGTATGACCCGGAACAGATTCTAAATTACTCAGCAGCATGTTTTGATATTCAAATGAAATGGGATTTATTGAAGATAGGAAATCATGTTTAAAAAAGCAATAAAAAAGCCTGCATGGCGCAGGCTTTTTTATCATATTGGAATATTACTGAGCACTGTTTGCCGCTTTGCGTTCAGCCGAAGAAGGTACCTGTTGAACGGCATCACCGGTGTTGGCTTTAATACCGCCACCCAGGGTCTTATACAATTCAACCTGGTTATTCATGTTGGCTTGTTCAAGCAACAATAAACCCTGTTCGGCTGCATATGATGCACGTTGTGCATCCAGTACCGTCAGGTAGCTGTCAATACCGGCGCGGAAGCGGGCATTTGACAATCGGTAAGTGGTATTGGTTGCATCCACCAGACGGCGCTGTGCTGCCAGACGGTCACCAATATTTTGACGTACCGCCAGGGCATCATTCACTTCACGGAAAGCGGATTGAATCGATTTTTCATAGTCAGATAAGGCAATTTGCTGATCTGTTTCTGAAATCTTGATGTTGGCTTTACGCGTACCCCAATCGAAGATTGGCAGGTCGATGCTCGGACCCACTGACCAGACAAATCCACCTGATTTAAACAGGTCGCTCAAGCTGGTTGAGGCATAGCCTGCGTTGCCGGTCAGACTGATAGTCGGGAACATGCGTGCTTTGGCTGCACCAATATTAGCACCCGCCGCAGACAGTTTATATTCCGCAGCACGAATGTCAGGACGATTATTTAACAAGTCACTTGGTAAACCGGCACCAATGGCATTGCTTTGACTGATACGTGTGACACGTTGAGTCGGCAGCAAATTGGCAGGAACCGCTTGACCGACAAGCAGGTTCAGCAGGTTTTGTGCCTGGGCAATTTGGGTCTTGTAATTGGCCACATCGTTACGGGCCGTTTCTACAGAAATTTGTGCCTGACGCACAGGAACTTCACTGTCGATACCGACATCGAAACGTTTTTTATTGAGGTTATAAGACTCAAGCTGGGCTTTCAGCGTTTGCTCGGCAAGTTTTAAATTGGCATTGGCAAACGAATAATTCAACCAGGCTTGTGCAACCTGACCTATCAATGCAATTTGAGTCGCATCACGCGCACTTGAAGTCGCTAAATACGTATCTAAAGCATTGTCTTTCAAGCTGCGCACGCGGCCCCAAAAATCCAGCTCATAGGCAGTCACACCTAAGCCGACATTGTAGCTGGTCATCGCACCCTTGGTGTTCATTGTATCCTGACGCAGTACACTGCCACTGGCACCAATGGTTGGCAGCTGGTTGTTCTGGGTAATTTGGTACTGCTGCTGTGCACGCTGAATATTCAACGTTGAAGTACGCAAATCACGGTTATTAGCCAATGCCAGATCAAGCACTTGAAGCAAGCGTGGATCGGCAAAAAAGTCTTTATAACCTTTTTCAGCAATTGAAGGTCCAGAACTTGCGGTTAAATAACCCTGTTCTGGAATATTTGCTTGAGCTACGGGCTCTGGGCCACGCATGCTTTGACAGGCTGTCAAAGCAAGCGCAAGTGCAGATACCGCAATGCTACGACCTGAAATAGACCATACCTTTTGCATCACGATGCTTGCTCCTGATTATTTTGGTTTTTAGGTTTGTATTTAAAGATACTTCGAATCCAGACGTAGAACACCGGAATAAAGAAGATACCCAATAAAGTCGAACTGATTACGCCACCCAGTACACCATATCCGACTGAATGTTGGCTACCTGCACCTGCACCTGCAGCCAGTGCAAGCGGAAGTACACCAAAACCGAAGGCAAGGGTGGTCATAATAATGGGACGTAAACGCATTTTCGCTGCATGAAGCGTCGCTTCAAGCAAAGGCTCGCCTTTATCCTCCTGCAGCTCCTTGGCGAATTCTACAATCAGGATCGCATTCTTCGCAGCCAAACCAATGACGGCAATAATCGCGACCTGGAAGTAAATGTTATTCGACAAGTTTGGATCTTTCAGTACGATCATGCCAAGGAACGTTAAGCCAATTGCACCGACAATACCTAAAGGAATCACCAACAGTACCGAGAATGGAATAGACCAGCTTTCATACAATGCAGCAAGACACAGGAACACGATTAACATAGAAAGCCCGTATAGACCCGCAGTTTGCGAACCTGCTTCACGTTCTTCTAAAGATAAACCTGTCCATTCATAGTCAAAACCGCTCATGCCCATTTGTGGCAGTTTGGCAATGATTTCTTCCATGGCGAGCATTGCATCACCAGAGCTGACGCCCGGTGCAGGGGTACCCTGAATATTCACCGATGCAATACCGTTATAACGTTCAAGACGTGGCGAACCATAGGTCCATTCACCGGTTGCAAAGGCAGAGAACGGCACCATTTGTCCCAGGTTGTTACGTACGTACCACTTGTTTAAATCTTCCGGCATCATACGCGCATCGGGTACGGCCTGAACATAGACTTTTTTCACGCGACCGCGGTCAATAAAGTCATTAATGTATGAACCACCCCAAGCAATACTCATGGTGCTGTTGATTTCAGAAATACTGACGCCCATAGCGCTGGCTTTTTCATTATCAACATAAATTTTGTATTGCGGCGTATCTTCTTGGCCGTTCGGACGCACACCGACAAGACGTTTATCTTGTGCTGCCATACCCAGAATCATGTTACGGGCAGTAATCAGTTTTTCGTGACCACTACCTGCAGCATCTTTCAACTGCAAGTTAAAGCCAGCAGAAACACCCAGTTCCGGCATTGCAGGAAGCTGCAAAGGCATCACGTAAGAGGCATCTTTGGCAATCACGTTCAGGGCCATACCACGCTGGATGATGGCACCGATTTGAGATTCAGGTGTTGTACGCTCACTCCAGTCTTTTAACTTAATGAAGGCTAAACCGGCATTCTGACCGATACCCGTGAATGAGAAGCCCGCAACGCTGAAGATAGAATCGACATTGGCCTTTTCACCTTCCATAAAGAAACCGTTCATTTGATCAATCACTTTTTCGGTACGATCAAGTGTGGCATTCGGTGGAAGCTGAACCAGCGTCATTACTACACCCTGGTCTTCATTCGGCAGGAATGAACTTGGCAGGTTCTTGAACATGAACAGCAAGCCAGCGATGACCACGGCATAAATGGCACCCGCAATGATTTTATGAATCAGCAGTTTGCCTACCCATTTCTGGTAACCGACTGATAAGCGGTCAAAGCCATGGTTAAACCAGCGGAAGAAGCGTGCGAACACACCATTGCTTTCCGGCTTGTCTTTATCATGCTGTTTCAGCAAGGTTGCACAAAGCGCAGGAGTGAAGGTCAGGGCAATGGCCAGGGATAAAATCATCGCGGTCACAAGCGTGATCGAGAACTGGCGATAAATTACACCGGTCGTACCACTGAAGAATGCCATCGGTACGAATACTGCGGTTAATACTGTCGTAATACCGATCAGGGCACCCGAAATCTGTTGCATCGACTTTTCAGTCGCCGTAACCGGATCGAGATGTTCTTCCTGCATCACTCGTTCTACGTTCTCGACCACAACAATCGCATCATCCACCAGCAAACCAATTGCAAGGACCATGGCAAACATGGTGAGGGTGTTAATCGAGAAGCCAAACAGGTTGATGATGGCAAAAGTACCCAACACCACTACAGGCACGGCCATGGTTGGAATCAGGGTGGCACGCCAGTTCTGCAAGAACAGGAACATCACCAGGAATACCAGCACAATCGCTTCAATTAAGGTGTGAACCACACTTTCAATCGAAAGTTTGATAAACGGCGTGGTATCAAACGCCAACTGGTCTTTCAAACCACTTGGATAGTTTTTGCGCAGTTGTTGCAAGCGCTCTTCTACTGCAGTTGCCGTGTCGAGTGCATTTGCACCGGTAGCCAGTTTAATTGCTACACCGCCAGCAGGTTTACCGTTGAATTTAGACCGGAACTGATAGGTGTCAGAGCCTAATTCAACTTTAGCCACATCACCCACAGTCACTTTTGCACCAGAACCGGCATTTTTCAAGAAAATGGCACGGAACTGTTCAGGTGTTTGCAACAGGCTTTGTGCATTTACAGTGGCATTTAGTACCTGGCCTTCAACAGCAGGCGCACCACCGAGTTGACCTACTGCAACCTGTGCATTCTGGGTGCGCAGTGCGGTCACAACATCACTTGGGGTCAGCTGGTAACTGCTGAGTTTTGCTGGGTCCAGCCAGATACGCATGGCATAAGAACCACCAAAGACCTGAACTTCACCTACACCAGCTACACGGCTTAGCGGTTCAGAAATATTCGAGTTGACGTAGTCTTTGATGTCGGCATCAGAGAGTGAACCATCTGGCGAGTAGAATGCAACTACCTGCAGGAAGCTGGCACCCGATTTGGTCACCTTGAGGCCCTGACGCTGTACATCTTCAGGCAGCAGGGCAGTTGCGGACTGTAATTTGTTTTGCACCTGAACTTGTGCAATATCAGGATCAATGCCTTGTTCAAAGTTCAATGCAATAGATGCCTGACCGTTACCGGCACTGTTGGACGAAATATAGCGTAAGCCATCCAGACCGTTCATTTGCTGTTCAATGATCTGGGTGACTGTATTTTCTACAGTTTCAGCAGATGCACCTGGATAGGTCGCAGCAATGGTTACCGTTGGCGGTGCAATGGTCGGATATTGTGCAATGGGCATTTTGCTGAGGGTTAAAATACCCGCCAGCATAATCACCAATGCAATCACCCAAGCAAAAATCGGGCGATGAATAAAAAAGTGAGCCATTCAGTCTACCCCTTATGCATTTGAAGTAGCTTTTTGTTCAGTTTTAGGTTGTGCTTGGCCAGCAGGTTGGCCTGCTTTATTTGCATCTGCCGCAGGCTGACCTGCACCCTGAGGTGCTGCAGCTTGAGGCTGGTAAGGTTTGGCAACCACGGTTGCGCCTTCTTTCACCTTGGCAATACCATCAACAATGACTTTTTCACCCGTTTGCAAGCCTTTGGTCACAATCCAGTCTTTGCCTTGCACACCGGCAGTTTCAACCGGACGTGTTTCAACCACACCTTTGGCATTCACGATCATGGCAATCGCCTGACCTGTTGGGGTACGGGTAATCGCTGCCTGAGGAATCAGCATGGCATTCGGAATAACACCTTGCACGATTTGAGCAGTTGCATACATGCCTGGAAGCAGTAAATGGTTCGGGTTCTGGAACACAGCACGCAGCGTTACCGTACCGGTTTCCGGATTCACACTGGCATCGGAAAATGCAAGACGACCTTCAATTGGGTAATAACTGCCATCTTCAAGCTTAAGCTTCACTTTAGTATTGTTGCTGCTACCCAAATTGCCTTGGCTCAACTGTTGACGTAAACGCAGCAGCTCGGCACTCGACTGGTTAATGTCAACATAGATTGGATCCAGGCGTTGCACTGTCACTAAAGGTGCTTCCTGGCTTGCGGTAACCAGGGCACCTACAGTGACGCTTGAACGGTTGGTTTGACCTGAAATAGGTGAACGAACGGTAGAATAACCGAGGTTGATTTCTGCATTTTTAAGTTCGGCCTGGGTTGCCGCGACATCCGCTTCAGCCAGTTTTACTTGTGCAGCAATATCATCATATTCTTGTTTTGAAATGGCATTGGTGCCGACAAGTTGACGGTAACGTCCTTCTTTCACGCGTAATAGGTTTAAGTTGGCCTGCTGACGGTTGAGCGCAGCACGTGCACTGGCGACAGTTTCACGGTTGGTTCGCGAGTCAATTTCATACAGTGCCTGTCCTTGACGGACATAACTTCCTTCAGTAAACAGACGTTTAAGAATGACACCACTGGTTTGTGGACGGACTTCAGAAATTTCAAATGCCGTCATACGACCAGAAAGTTCTACCGATTGCTCTACGCTTTGGGGTTGAGCAACAATGACACCGACTTCAGCCGGTGGCATTTTTTGGGCTGCTGCAGCTTGCTGCGCATCCTTGGGATCTTTGCTACAACCAACAAGTGCAATACTTGTTGCTAATGCGCAAGCGGTAAGGGCGGGTGCCCATAGCTTTGCAGACATCATTGTTCCACCTCGATTAGATTCTTCTCTAAAACTAATTTCTTTTTTCTCTACTTAATTTGGCATACAGCAGATAAAGTAGTGTGATCCAAATAAAACTTATGCTCCAACCCGCCAAGACATCAGAGGGGAAATGCACGCCCAGATAAACCCTGGAAATTCCCATAACAAACAGCCAGATAAAAGCACATATACAAACCAGTATGTGCTGGGGATGTTTTTGACTGAGATAAATTGCAAGACAACCCAAAGTTGCGGCATAAAGGCTATGCGCACTGGGAAATGCAGCACCATAGCTTGCAACCAGATGATACATTTCGGGTGGGCGAGGTCTTGAAATTACATATTTAAGTAGCCAAACCGTGGCAGTACTTCCGATCAGCCCCATGCCAATAAAAACAACATTTGTAAATTTTTTATACCATGCCTGCTGTAAACACCAGACTGTGGTTAAAAATAACACAAATGGCATACCGCCTATAGTCGAAAGTGTGATGAATATTCTATTTAGTGGCACGCTACGATGCTGGCTCAACCATTCAATCATCACCCAGTCGAAGTGATTCAAGAATGGCGTAACCAACATTAATATGCTGAAAATAAATAAGAAAAATCCTACACCAAGCAACAGATAAGGCATGTAAGCAACCTTTGTTATCTTAGTCGATTGAAGCATGACTAATGAATGGTTAAAGTGTACTCATCAGTACACTTTATTTCAAGTATGTGTAAATTATGCTTTTCTTTTTACCGATTTTTTAACATGAAGTAAAACAAAAATAGCAAATTACTTGAGTGCCGATTTTTGCGGTGTTGAAAATTCATCTACTTCTAATGGAGTTTTTGGCGGCCAAAAAAAGTCACTGGGGCGAGTCAGGAAGTGGGTGAGTACCAGTTTGGCCAATGGCTTCCATTGTTCAAAGCGAACGCGGCGAGCACGTAACGCGACAATAATCGTTAAAGTAAAACTCACAAACAGGTTGGTCAAACCAATTAACAATACACCTAAAAATGACACAATAATCAAGCCAATTTCAGGGCTGCCATTAATACAAATCAAACCCTGAATAAAGTTGGCTGAAGCAAAGGCAATGTGGCGAATATCCAGAGGTAGCCCTAAAATAAAACCGATGGTGCCCATACTGCCAAGCATGATTCCGAACAGGAAGTTCCCCGCTAATGCGCCTAAATTGCGTTCGATATAGGCGGCAAATTTATTCAGGCGTTCTTGCCCCAATAACTGTTTTAAGTTTGCATGGGCCTGTAAACGTGGACCCACCTTACGGTACACCGCCATGTTGTCAAAATAGCCGGCAATCAGTCCTGAAAAGAATAGACACACCCCGGCAATCGCTGCATGAGGAATGGCCAGTGAGGTAAATGGATTGAGGGAATGTAAGGTTTTGGTGGCTTTGACATGAGTTAAAAGCGGTTCATCCATGCCGTACTGCCAGAGCAGGGTGATGACGGCCGCAGTAGGAATGGCAATGGAAATATTACCTAGAATGGCAATGAACTGGGTGCGGATGATGTTAATGATCAGTGCGGCAAGTTCAGCAATCTGTGCGGTTTTAGAGCCTTTGGTCTGTTGTACCGTTGCTGCAAGTGCTGCGGCAGTCATGGCGGGCTGTTTGGTGGCAACGGTAAAATGCAAGACATGAATCAGCATAAACCCGAATGAATAATTCATGCTAAAGACCAAGGCCTGCATGATGGGTGCCATGGCCATTCGCGCAGCCAATATTTTCAAGCTGGCCATGGTGGCAATAATGACACCGGCACCTGCAGCCGATTTATACATCGACCAAAAACCTTGCTTGTCGGTACTTACATAGTGTTCACCGGTTTTACTGGCATTCTCGGTGACCTGTAATGCAATCAGTTCGCTATTGGCGGCTAAAAGTGACCGGACACTGCGCTCGCTATAAATGGCATGGGTGATATCGACCAGCAACAAGCCTAAAGATTCATAGCGAAGCTGGTCTTCATCCATAATCAGATTAAGTAACAGTTCAATACGGTCCAGACATTGTTCCAGTAATGACAGCAGATAGGTCAGGCTTAAACTCACACCAATTCTTTTGGTGGCACGACGAATTTTTAATACCACATCCCGACATTGCTCAATCATGACCAAAGCTTGAGATGCGTCTGGAGGAACAATTAAGGCCATCGGATCGGTGTTTTGATGCAGTGCCTTGTAATGCTGGATAAATTCATTGATTTCCCGGTTTTGTACCAAGAACGGCGATTCATATTCGGTAAGTTCCGGATGGGCGTTAATAAATTCCGGATACAGCCCAATGCCACTAATCCGGTAAGATAAAACGGTAATGGCCTTGATCAGCTCACTTTTAATTTTAAGCTTGTCTTGCTGATTGCTGTGACCCTGATTGATCAAAGCAAAGAGTTTTTGCCAGTCTGCATCGACAATGCTATCCAGCCAGTATTTGTCACTACGCTGATAAAAAACACGCCGTACCAAATCTTGCAGTTGGCTTTGATCATTAATCAGGGGAAGAAAATGCGCCCCCAGGCGCTGAGCGAGCTGATTCCAGAAACCATCCAAAGACAAAATGCCAGTATCGGCATATAAACTGGTTTGCTTGTATTGGTTAATAAGTTTTAAGATAAAATTCTGAAAGGTAGTAACTGCATGGGGTGTAAGCAGCAGTGCCTGGATAAAAGCCTGGAATTTATGGTTAATTTCGTCAAGATTGGTCGAGTCATCTGGGCGAATCCGGTTCACCAGCTCAATCAGCAGTGAATCATCAAGAACAGCCTGACTGGATTCAAGCTGTTTTTGCATTTTTAAAAATAGATCATTAAAATTTATATGCATAGGCGAGGGTTAAAACTATATTTTTCAAATCCCGTTATTGAATCCGGTTGAGGGCAAGCTGCGCCAAATTAATCAGTGCCTGGCGATATTCACTCTCAGGAAGTGCATCTAATGCGTTCAGTGCAAATTGTGTTTCTTCAGTGGCACGTTGGCGGCAATAATCCAGAGCACCACAGCTTTGCACAATCTCGATTACCCGTTCCAACTGGTTAAGACCGCCGGTGGCAATACTACGACGAACAATTTCATGTTCTTCATCGGTGGTTTTTTGCAAGGCAGAGATTAATGGCAAAGTCGGTTTACCTTCCATTAAATCATCACCAATATTTTTACCTAATGTTTCCGCATCGGAAGTATAGTCTAAAATATCATCAATAATCTGAAAGGCATTGCCAAAGTGACCGGCAAAGACGCGCAGGGGTTCACGGTATTGTGGCGTGCCCGATAAAATGGCAGCACCTTCAGTGGCCAGTTCAAATAGGCGCGAAGTTTTACCATGAATAATGTCGAGATACGTCTTTTCGGTGGTTTCAGGCTGATGCTGTGCTTGCAGTTGCAACACCTCACCTTCGGCAATTTCACAGGTACCGGTAGAAAAGTCCTTTAGCAGGGTCATGTCATTCAGGTCGACCAGTAAATCGAAAGCACGGGAAATCAGAAAGTCACCGACCAGAACCGCAGTTTGGTTGTTCCATGTAGCATTGGCTGTAGGACGACCGCGGCGCAAGCCTGATTCATCCACTACATCATCATGGACCAGCGTTGCGGTATGCAGCATTTCAATAATCGCTGCCAGTTTACGCTGGCGTTCGATATCTTCTGCGCCGCAGGCTTTGGCTGCCAATAGGCACATGATTGGGCGCATACGTTTGCCGCCTGCTTCAACCACGTGTTTACTTACCGCCATCACCAAGGCAACTTTTGAAGTGATTCCTTCATTGATAAATGTGTCCATCGCAGCAAAGTCTGAAGCAACAGGAGCGAGAATGTCTTGCTTAAAATCGATGGCCATATGAAGAGAAACCTCTAAAAATTGAATTGCTTATTTATAGTTTAACAACTATAGCTGATATAAGGCGAAGATCTTAATATAGTTGTTTAAAACCTGACTAGGCAAATGGTTTTAAATTTAACCGCATTATTATTATCCAGCCAGATGTGTGATGGAACTGGCACTCGGGTTTTTATACTAGCGAATTGAGTTTAAAAATCTATTACATTGACAAAACGTCAGCTCTACATACATAGCTAAAGGGTCATTTTTTAATACGCTTTGATCGTTTATAAAATAAACTGCGGACAAAGTGCAAAAAAACGCTTAAATGGCTTGTTGTTTGATTTATTATCACTTAATATGTTTGCCCTTATATATCCCCCCAGTGGCGTTCGTATTAAGATCGATATATTCCTTTATCGGCACGACGACACGGGCATGTTTGGAGTACATTATGTACGCAGTAATCCAAAGCGGTGGTAAACAACACCGTGTGGTTGAGGGTGAAACCCTTAAAGTAGAATTGTTGAAAGCTGAAACTGGTACAACTATTACGTTTGATGACGTATTAATGCTTGTAAACGGCGAAAGCATTCAAATTGGTGCTCCAGTTGTTGCTGGTGCGACAGTAACTGCTGAAGTAGTTAGCCACGGTCGTCACGACAAAATCCGTATTGTTAAAATGCGTCGTCGTAAACATTACCGTAAACAACAAGGTCACCGTCAATGGTTTACCGAGTTGAAAATTACTGCTATTTCAGGCTAATTACGAGGATTATGAAACATGGCTACTAAAAAGGCTGGTGGATCGACACGTAACGGTCGTGACTCGAACCCTAAAATGCTAGGTGTTAAAATGTACGGTGGTCAATCTGTGACTGCGGGTAACATTATCGTTCGTCAACGTGGTACAGAATTCCACGCTGGTGCAAACGTAGGTATGGGCCGTGACCATACTTTATTTGCTACCGCTGATGGCGTGATCAAATTCGAAGTGAAAGGTCAGTTTGGCCGTCGCTACGTATCTGTTGAAACTGCATAAGTTTTAATGGTGCGAAAAACCCACATTTGATGTGGGTTTTTTTATGGCTGAAATTCGCCAAAAACATCTAGGGGTCTCCATCATGATGTAGAAATGGCTACATTGGCTATTAATAACAATACAAAACTTCTTATTTTCTCAATTATTAGAAATAAAAATTGGTTTAAGATGGACGCATTGAACAAATTGCGATACTGCAAATAAAAAAAGGTGATGATATGAAAATGCTTCGTAAAACTCTGTGTGCGATGACCTTGGGGGCTGCAACGCTTGCACCGGTAATGAGTACAACTGTTTTTGCTGCCCCTGTAGCAGCATCGGAGCAGCAAGCAACCAACAATCTGGTCAAGCAGTTAAGTAATATTCGCACATTGTCTGCTAACTTTGAACAAACCACAAAAGCGACTTCTGCTGGTAAAGCCCCGCAGAAAAAAGGCTTGACTGGACAACACATGAATCAAACCTTTAAAGGGGTGATGAAAGTTGCGCGTCCGGGTAAATTCTTCTGGGAAACCACCAGTCCATCCAAACAGACCATTGTGACTTCGGGTAAAACCGTATGGATTTATGACCCTGATTTACAACAAGCCGTCCGTCAAAGTTTAGATGAACAGGTGGCAAATACGCCTGCGTTATTATTGTCGGGGAATACCAGTCAGATTATGAAGTCTTATCGAGTGACTCAGCCCGATAAAGGCAAGACCTATTACACTTTGTACCCTAAAGTGAAAGACAGTGCATTCCAAAGCCTGACCATTAGTTTTGGCGCGAACAAGGCCCCAAGTTTGATGATTTTGCAGGATTCATTAGGGCAAACCACCTATGTGCGCTTTAATAATGTGAAATTGAATCCATCGATTGCTTCTTCAACCTTCAATTTTACACCGCCAAAAGGTACCGATATTATTGATCAATAATATATTGATTTATAATATTTAATTATGAGTTCGTCATAAATTGAAAAGCAGTCCTGTGTGGCTGCTTTTTTATTGGATATGCTGTTTAAAATGAGGGAAATTTTTATTCACCCAGCACCACCCTACAAGAATATGTTCAAGCTTGAACTTAAACATCGTAATACACAATATTTCAAAATCTGCGGATGCGCAGAAGGCGAGGGCTATCTGTTATCTTATCTCTATCATATCTATACAGAATCTTCCTAAGTGGTGATTCTCAATGTGTAAGATTTAACACTTCAGTCTTAGGGAGGAATTATTCCGGGTGTGCATGTACCCTTGGGTTTTCACGATAATTGGGTTGAGCTATCTTAAAATCAGGCAATTTTTTATACAAATGCCTCGTTATTCGGCTAAAAAGAGTTAAAGATACATATTTTAAATGTTATTCAGGGATCTGGCTTTGTATAGTGAAGCCGCATGATCAAAGGCACTAGGTTGTTAAGATAAGATGAAAATACGCACGAATCAACAATGGCTCTGGGCTGTTCCGGTTTCTTTGGCAGCACTCGTTATGGCGGGTTGTCAGGAGCGACCTGCACCGCAAAAGGAACAGGTTAAGGTAGAAAAACAGGAAGCTTCTTCTACAATTCCATTAATTCAAGCCAAGGTTGTTTCTGTGAAATTAAGCAAACCGGAAGCCTGTGATGCAGAAGGTTGTACCCAGTATGAGATTCAGACGGTAAAGAGCAACTTGAAATGGGTGGATGACTATTTTATCGATCGGGTGAAAAAAGCCGATCCGATTGCATTTTCTACCACGCCCAATGAAAAGATCAATACTGCCGAAGGAGCGAGTCCCAATTTAAGTCAAAGCTCGACCTATATCCGTTTTGTCAATCAGCAGTATGACCGGGCAACCTTTGCCATTCAAACTTATACTTATTCATCCGGTGCTGCGCATGGCATGTATCATCAGGAATTTGTCAATTTTGACTTGAAAAATAAAAAGCGTCTGGCACTGCAAGATATTATGGTCAAAGGTTCAGAACAGCAATTATTGAATACTTTATATGATTCAAATAGCATCTGGCTGGAACAGCACAGTATAAACAGAGAAAAACTGAAATTAAGTGATAATTTTTACTATGGTGCCAATGGCATTGTCTTTGTTTATCCCTTGTATGAGCTGGCTTCCTATGCAGAAGGCATGACTGAACTGACCTTGCCTTATTCGGCACTCACTAAACTGATTAAAGCGGAATATCTGCCAGCTTTACCCAAGTATCCATCGTCTTAATTTTTCAGCTTAATTCGGGTAAATTTGCTCTAATAAGCCACAGCTGTCCGCTCGATCACTGTCTTTTTTAGTGTTTAGCGCTTACACTATAGCCAGTTTTTTTCTTTGCAAAAGATTGGCTATGATCGACCCGAAATTAATCCGAAATAATATTGAGGCTGTAAATTTAGCCTTGGCAAAACGTGGTGTACAGCTGAATGTAGAAGAGTGGGCTTCACTTGAAGCTCGCCGTAAAGAGCTTCAATCGAAAACTGAAGCTTTACAAGCAGAACGTAATTCGGGTGCTAAACAAGTTGGCCAAATTAAAAAATCTGGTGGCGATGCATCTGAAATCATGGCGCGTATGGCAGCCATTGGTGATGAAATTAAAGCCGCTGAAGTTGCACTTGCAGAATTGCAAACTGAAATTGAAACCAAGTCTTTAAGCATTCCAAACATGCCGCATGAATCTGTACCTGAGGGTAAAGATGAAGACGACAACGTTGAAATTTTAAAATGGGGCACTCCGCGTCAATTTGATTTTGAAATCAAGGATCATACTGATCTGGGTGAATGGATGGGCGGTTTGGAGTTTGAAACTGCAACCAAATTGACCGGTACACGTTTCAGTGTTCTGAAAGGTCCATTGGCGCGTTTACAGCGTGCGCTGACCCAGTTCATGCTGGACACCCATACCCTGAAAAATGGTTATACTGAAGCCTATGTGCCTTATCTGGTCAATGCAGATTCATTGCGCGGTACAGGTCAATTGCCTAAATTTGAAGAAGATTTGTTCAAATTGCAGGGTGAAAAAGAATATTACCTGATTCCGACCGCTGAAGTGCCAGTGACCAATTTCGTGCGTGACGAAATTATTGATCCTGAACGTTTGCCATTGAAATATGCTGCACATACGCCATGTTTCCGCAGCGAAGCAGGTTCCTATGGCCGTGATACCCGTGGCCTGATTCGTCAACATCAGTTCGACAAAGTCGAGATGGTGCAAATTGTAAAACCTGAAGATTCGATGCAGGCTTTGGAAGAACTGACCGGGCATGCTGAAGGCATTTTGCAGGCACTAGGTCTGCCATACCGTAAAATCATTCTGTGTGGTGGCGATATGGGCTTTGGTTCAACCAAGACCTATGACCTTGAAGTCTGGGTACCGAGCCAAAATACCTACCGTGAAATCTCTTCATGTTCAAACATGGGCGATTTCCAGGCCCGCCGTATGAAAGCACGTTACCGTGTTGACCAGAAGAAAACCGAATTTGTGCATACCCTGAACGGTTCTGGTTTGGCTGTTGGCCGTACCTTGCTTGCGGTGATGGAAAACTATCAACGTGCAGACGGTTCGATTGAGGTTCCTGAAGTGCTTCGTCCTTATATGGGCGGTGCGGAATTTATTGATTGATCTTCGGATTGATCAATAAATTTATGAATAGCACAATTTTGTGCATGAAAATTGCTTAAGACAGTCAGATTTAAAATATTGAGGTCATTCGTGGATATCTTTCCAATCTCTTTAAAGTTGCAGCAGCAACCTTGTCTGATTGTCGGTGGTGGGCGCATTGCTTACCGTAAGGCCGTACTTTTGGCAAAAGCAGGAGCAGTCATTGATGTGATTGCGCCTGAAATCGAAAATGATTTAGTTGAGATTGTTCGTGCCAGCCAGGGGCAATATGTCCAAGCGCCTTTTAGTCCAGATATTCCGTTGCGTGATTACCGTCTGGTGATTGCGGCAACCAATGATAAAGCCACCAATGTTCAGGTTTTTGAAGCTTGCGAAGCTGAAAAAATTCTGGTGAATAGTGTCGATGATCTACCGCATTGCCGTTTTATGGTGCCTGCCATTATCGACCGTTCTCCTTTAGTGGTTTCAATTGCCACCAATGGCAAATCACCAGTTTTATCCCGTCAAATCCGTACCCAGCTGGAAGCGAGCATTCCGCATGGCATGGGAAAACTTGCCGATTTTTCAGGTAAATGGCGAGCTGCGGTCAAAGCCAAAATTGAAAATCCGGATGAACGCCGTATTTTTTGGGAAGACTTATATGCCAGTCCACTCAAAGAACAGGTGTTTAATGACAATCTTGCTGAAGCCGACCGTTTGATTGAGCAAGCCTTAATGGAATGGAAAGCGCCGAAAGGTGAAGTCTATCTGGTGGGTGCGGGGCCAGGCGATCCTGAACTGTTGACCTTAAAAGCATTGCGTTTGATGCAACAGGCAGATGTTGTTATTTACGACCGTCTAGTGTCGCCTGCGATTATGGACTTGTGCCGCCGTGATGCGGAAAAGGTCTATGTGGGTAAAGCCCGTTCCAATCATAGTGTGCCGCAAGAAGGCATTAATGCGTTATTGGTGGAATACGCTGCTCAAGGTAAGCGCGTCTGCCGTTTGAAAGGCGGTGATCCGTTTATTTTTGGCCGTGGTGGCGAAGAGATTCAGGAACTGTTTGCTGCAGGCGTGGCTTTTCAGGTGGTACCTGGAATTACTGCAGCTTCGGGCTGTTCCGCTTATGCCGGTATTCCTTTAACCCATCGTGATTATGCTCAAAGTGTGCGCTTCTTGACCGGGCATTTAAAGGAAGGCTCGCCAGAGTTGCCATGGAATGAGCTGGTGTATGAAAACCAGACCCTAGTATTGTATATGGGCTTGGTGGGGCTGGAAAAAATCTGTGCCCAGCTGATTGCCCATGGCCAGCGTCCAGACATGCCGGTTGCCCTGATTTCCAAAGGGACTACACCTGACCAGAAAGTGGTGGTGGGAACCTTAGCCGATATCGCATCGAAAGTGACGGAGCATCAGATTCAAGCGCCAACGCTCACCATTATTGGTGAAGTGGTAAAACTGCGTGAACAATTGCAGTGGGTATGAGCGAGGATAAGCAACACTTCGTGTTGCCCGAGCGCAAGACGAAGGCTGTGCCTGAGTAAAGAGGATAAGCAACACTTCGTTTGCCCGAGCGCAAGATGAAGGCTGTGCCTGAGTAAAGAGGATAAGCAGCGAATTTTTGCTGTTGTTCAATTGCAAACGGAACGCGGTACTTGGCCAAGAAATCCTCTATCGAGTTCCCGGCTTGATCAGTAAAGTCCAAACATTGCCTAAATAAAATTAGAGTGAGTAAAAAGTGATCCACGTTGTTTTGTACGAGCCAGAAATTCCTGCCAACACCGGGAATATCATCCGTTTATGTGCCAATACCGGTGCGCAACTTCATTTGGTTAAACCGCTGGGTTTTGAGCTCGACGATAAAAAGCTGCGACGTGCAGGTCTGGATTATCATGAATGGGCACACATGAAAGTGTGGGAAAACTTTGCAGAATGCTTAGCTCATTTAGAAGAGCAAGGCATTGATCAGGATGCTATTTATCCTTTAACCACCAAAGGTTCTGAAACTCCGCATACCTCAAATTTAAACCGTCCTGTGGCGTTGTTGATGGGCCCTGAAACACGCGGTCTGCCTGAAAATGTACGCATGATGTTCCCGGAAAAACACTGGATTCGTTTACCCATGGCAGCAAACTCTCGTAGTTTGAACCTGTCTAATGCTACAGCAGTTATTCTGTATGAAGCATGGCGTCAGCAAGGTTTTAAAGAACTGGTCTAATTTCAGATCATAAAAAAAGACGCATTGAGCGTCTTTTTTTATGCATGGAATCAAGGCATTAATGCGTATCATCAAACTCGTTGTGCTGTGGAGCAGGGTGTTTGAAACCTTTGGTTTTATAACCCAGGTACAAAATACCGAACATTGCCCACCATAAACCGAATTTCAATGCGGTATCTTCAATTTCTAGCCACATGGCAAAAATACTTAAGAAGCCGAGTAAAGGAATGACGACAAAGCTAATAATGTCTTTGATATTTTTGGTACGGCCATCACGTAATGCATAACGTGAAATTACAGACAGATTCACAAAGGTAAAAGCAGTGAGGGCACCGAAACTGATCATTGAAATCACGATGTCCAGATCCATGAAACCAGCAGTTAAAGCCACGCCACCGACAATCAGAATGTTGTAAACCGGTGTGTAGCTTTTCGGACTGATATGACCAAAAATCTTTTTGTTGATCACGCCATCACGGCCCATCACATACATTAGGCGTGAAACGCCCGCATGTGCAGAAATACCGGATGCCATCACCGTAACGATTGCGAAATAAAGCACCACAGTTTTGAATGCTACTCCACCAACGGCTTGAAGAATGTCCGGCTGGGTTGCAGCAACATCTTCAAAATATGTCTTTGGATCGTTCGGGAAGTAAATTTGCATGAAATAGGTACTGATAATGAAGATAATACCTGCGATGAGTGCCGTAAGGAAAATCGCTTTAGGTAGAGTCTTTTCAGTCTCTTTGGTTTCTTCTGCCAGTGAGCTGAGTGAGTCAAAACCAGTAAAAGAGAAACAAAGCAATGTTGCACCGGTAATTAACGGACCCAAAGCCGTCATTTCATTCCAGAACGGTTCCAGACTCCATAACTGGTATTTGGCATTCGCTAATGTACCATCGGCATTGATCCCACCTGCGAGTAGAGAGTAAACCATCCAGGTGAAGTATGCGATGACAGCCAGCTGAATCAATACAATCAAGCCGTTGAAGTTGGCAACAAATCTGGCACCACGCAAGTTTACGCCAGTCATAAATGCGGTCAGTGCAACAACCCAAACCCAATGGTTAACCTCAGGGAATAGGGCTTCCAGATAAATGACTGCCAAAATGATGTTGACCATGGGTGACAGTAGATAATCCAGCCATGATGACCAGCCCACCATAAAACCGACATTAGGGTGAATCGATTTTTGTGCATAAGTATATGCCGACCCTGATGATGGATAACGACGGATCATGTGTCCATAACTAATAGATGTAAATAGTATTGCAATCAGGGCAATAATGTACGAAGTTGGCACGTGGTAATGGCTTTCTTCAGCAACCAGACCGAAGGTATCAAATAATGTCATTGGCTGAATATAAGCTAAACCAATAATAATGATGTGCCAGAGTCCAAGCGTTTTTTGCAGTTTAGCTGTCGATTGAGTCCCAGAGATAGTTGTCAACGGCGTTATCCTCTTATCGTTGATCAAGGATCAGTCATGTTTACAAGGATCGTTTGAGACGAACGATCCCCCCTAAATGAATAAAACAAAAGTGCGCCAATCTACTCTAGTTTGGTACGTTTTGCCAATATCTTTGTGAGTTTTTAATGCAGAAAATATGCCACTTGATATAAAAAACTAACTTTAATTTTCTATAAAGTAAAAGCCTGATGCTTAAAAAAACATCAGGCTAATTTTTAGCTATATTCGCTTAATTTTCAATGTTTACCAAGCTTTTTCTAAAATCGCTTTTAAATCATTCAAGGTGGCTTCTTTCGGATTGTAAATAATGGAACCATCATTTAATGCTTTGTCTGCGACTTCATCCAATTGTGCTTCTGAAATCTTGTCGGTTTCACGTAAAGTACGTGGCAATTTCGTCAGTGCATACAAGCGATCACGCATGGTCAGAATCGTAGCAATGGTTTTATCGGCACGTAAATGGGCAGGGGTTTGCGCATAAATGTCTGGACCTGCTAAAGGTAGCAATAATTCTGCAAGCTTGTCGCCATTCACCTCTTTATTGTACTCAAGCACATAAGGCAGGAACAGGTTCATGCACAGGCCATGTGGCAAATGTGCAACTGCACCTAAAGCATGTCCAAGGGAATGCACCAGGCCTACCATGGAGTTGGAGAACGCAATTCCGGCCATGGTGGACGCTTGTGCCAGTTCCAGACGGCCAAACTCATCAGCTGGATTATCTAACACATTGAACAGGCTGTTGCTCACTTTTTTGATGGCAGCTGTCGCATAAGCATCACTGATCGGATTGGCAGCCATGCAAGTATAGGCTTCAACTGCATGGGTTAGTGCATCCATGGCTGTCATGGCAGTTAAATGTGGTGGCAAAGTCTGGGTCATGCGCGGATCCAGAATTGCCGCATGCGGCATCAGATAATAGGATGCAAAGGGCATTTTGACATTTTTTTCAAGATCGGATACCACAGCCACCATGGTCACTTCTGAACCCGTACCCGATGTGGTAGGAATCACAAAAAATGGTTTTAACGGTTTTGGCAGGTTATGTGCACCTGAATATTTAAGCAGGTCATCGCCACCTTCGGTCACCAGAATATTGGTTGCCTTGGAAGTATCAATCACTGAACCGCCACCGACAGCAATAATCGCATCACAACCATTATCACGATAAGCTTTCGCTGCATTTCGGACGGTTTGTACGCTTGAATCAGGTGGAACATCATCAAAAATATAACCAATGACTGCATCGGTAGATTCAAAAGCTGCTTCAATTGGTGCAAGCAGATTGTTGCTGCGTACACCTTTGTCAGTAATGATCAGAGGACGTTTGGCACCTAAAGTAGCAAGTTCAAACGGAATATGTTCTAAGGCAGCATGACCTGCAATGACTTTGACCGGACAGAAAAATTCGTAATAAGGCTTAGCCATGTTATGCACTCCGTTTAAAATAGGATTGAGCTACTTTCAAATAAATATTTGCAGCTCCAGTCAGTTTTTCTTTTAGGCTTAATTCGGTCGGATATTGTTTTACAGCAAGCTCCGCAAGGAGTTTAGGTAAAATAAGCGCTTCCATTTTGTTTAAGCAGCGGACCAGACGAATGGCAAATGCAATATCTCCATCGGCTATCATACGGTCATGGGCAAAGGCCTGTGCGGTACTTTCCTGAAAGGAAAATACTAAAAAGGCATGGCTTAAGTGCTTAAAAGTAATGGTGAGGTCAGGTTTGCTGTCTACAGATTGCAGTAATTGTAATTGATGGTCTTGCGTGACTTTTGCAATAAAAGCCGGGCCATGGGGAAATACTTTCATTGATAGAACGAAACCCACCGGGAATTTTGCAACTTCCTGTTTGACTTCGGCGTCGACTTGACTCGCCATTACCAGACCTCTGCCAATCACATCCATCATGAGTTTGACATAGGTCAGTTGTAAAGCGGGCTTAACGGATTTGGTTGAAATCACTTGTGTATCCCTTATCTAAAGAATATTTTATTAGTTTAGAGTAAATACTCTAATTTATTTTTATGTCAAAAGCAAAATTATTGTTGCATGATTTGAACTTCACTAAAGTAACCGCTGTTGTTTACAGTTTCAATGATATCGAAGCATAAGTTCTCGAATTTTGGATAATCTTGAACTAAATCCTGAATGCGTACCATCTCCAGGCCAGCATAACCACAGGGGTTAATGGTGTGGAAACCAGACAGGTCACAATCAATATTTAGAGCCAGTCCGTGATAGCTGCGTCCTTTGCGGATTTTAAAACCCAGCGAACCAATCTTGCGCTCATTGACATAAACGCCCGGCGCATCCGGTTTGGCATAGGCTTCAATGCCATATTTGTTCAGCAGTCCAATCATTAAATTTTCAGCATAAGATACCAGCGTGCGTACATTCCAGCCCAAGCGGTTTAGGTCAAACATAAAGTAGGCTACCAGTTGGCCTGGGCCATGCCAGGTGACTTGTCCACCGCGATCCGTTTGTACCACCGGAATATTGCTGGGTATCAGAATATGTTCCGGTTTGCCAGCTTGACCTTGGGTCAGCACATCATGATGCTGCAAAATCCACAGTTCATCTGGCGTATTCTCATTGCGGTTTTCAGTCAGCTGTTTCATATCCTGAAAACGGTCGAGATAAGGTGTGAGCTGGTTAAATTGACGAATAATCAGTTTGGGTTTTAGAACAGCATCAGTCATGTGAAGTGCGTCCTTAAAAATTTTCAACAGGATGCAAGGATTATAATGAAATCATGCCAAGATAGGGGATGATCACTGCACGATTTAGAGTTTTTCGTAGTATTGATAATATTTTTATTGGCTTATAAATAAAAAAACACGCATGACGCGTGTTTTTTGCTCTTAAAGTGCAGTTTTAATCAATGGGCAGGCTGCCAAGTCAGCATATAAAGCATGTACCTGTTCCAGTTCGACAAAAACGATTTGGGCAGTTAAAGAGTGATATTTTCCAGTACGTGAAGGTTGTACCTTGATGCTGTTACCATCAAATTCCGGAAAATGTTTTACCAAAATATCTACAACAGCAATATGTAATTCTTCACAGGCTTCACCAATCAGTTTGATCGGATAATCCATAGGGAAAACCCATAGATGTTCCTGAAGTTCGCGAGATGGTGTACGGTCTAACATGGTCATAGTAGTCCCACTTATATATCAAACGCCTGCATAGAGGCAGGCGTTATGTGTTGCTGAATACTAGATGGGGGTGTTGGATAATTTTTCAATCCCCATCCGTATCACTATGTCTTAGTCATTTTCCAGGAATGAACGTAAGTGTTCAGAACGGGAAGGATGACGTAATTTGCGTAGTGCTTTGGCTTCAATCTGACGGATACGTTCACGGGTAACGTCAAACTGTTTACCGACTTCTTCCAGAGTGTGGTCAGTCGGCATGTCGATACCAAAACGCATTTTCAAGACTTTCGCTTCACGTTCAGTCAGGTTTTCCAGTACTTCACGGGTTGCTTCTTTCAGGCCTTCTGAAGTTGCCGCATCAATTGGAGAAGTGATGTTGCCATCTTCAATGAAGTCACCCAAATGTGAATCTTCATCATCACCAATTGGCGTTTCCATGGAAATCGGCTCTTTGGCAATTTTAAGTACTTTACGGACTTTAACTTCATCCATTTCCAGACGTTCGCCCAATTCTTCCGGGGTTGGTTCACGGCCCATTTCCTGAAGTAATTGACGAGATACACGGTTGATCTTGTTGATGGTTTCAATCATGTGTACCGGGATACGAATGGTACGTGCCTGATCGGCAATCGAACGGGTAATTGCCTGACGAATCCACCAGGTGGCATAAGTCGAGAATTTATAACCGCGACGGTATTCAAACTTGTCTACCGCTTTCATCAAGCCGATGTTCCCTTCTTGAATCAGGTCAAGGAATTGTAAACCACGGTTGGTATATTTTTTCGCAATTGAAATTACCAGACGCAAGTTGGCTTCGACCATTTCCTTTTTCGCACGACGGGCTTTTGCTTCACCTACTGCCATACGTTTAGAAATATCTTTGATTTCCTTAACATTCAAACCCAATTCTTTTTCGATGTCGGCAATTTTTTGCTGGAATGCCAGTACATCGGGACGTACTTTTTCTAAATAAGTTTTTTGTTCAGCTGGCGCTTTGGCAATTTGCTCATCTAACCAGGCTGGATTTGATTCCTGCCCCGGGAAAGACGTACGGAATTGAGTACGGTCCATACGGCCACGGCGGACTGCATAACGCATTACTTCACGTTCAGACGTGCGGATCTGTTCATGGGTGCCACGAATCATTTCAGAAATGATGTCAAATAGACGCGGAGTGAATTTGAACATCATAAACACGGTTGCCAGTGCTTGAAGCGCTTCATCTGCCTGTTTGCTGTTACGACCGTATTTTTCAATGGTCGCTTTGGTTACTTTCCAGGCTTCTTCCAGTTCAGCAAAACGCACACGTGCAATTTCTGGATCAGGACCGGATTCACCTTCAGAATCATCCTCAGTTTCAGCTTCTTCTTCTTCGTCATCGTCCAGTTTTACATCTTTGGTCGATTTAGATGTTGATTCTTCATCCTCATCGATATCCGCTTCATCTTCTAAAACTTCTGGGATTTCTTCATCAGATTCCGGGTCTAAATAGCCCGATAAAATATCAGCAAGACGACGTTCACCTTCAGTAACATCGTTATATTCTTTTAATACAACTTCAACGGCATTTGGCCAGTAGGCAATCGAGTGCAGAACGTCACGGATACCTTCTTCAATGCGTTTAGCAATGCTAATTTCGCCTTCACGTGTTAAGAGTTCAACCGTTCCCATTTCACGCATGTACATACGTACGGGATCTGTGGTGCGACCAGGTTCGTTTTCAACAGAAGCAAGTACGGCTGCCGCTTCTTCTTCGGCAACTTCATCGGTCGCTTCTGCACTAGTGCCATCGAACATGGTGTCATCAGATTCAGGCGCACGTTCATGAACAGGAATACCGACATCCTGAAGCATCTGAATGATGTCTTCAATCTGTTCGCTTTCCGTGATCGAGTCTGGGAGATGATCGTTAACCTCAGCGTAAGTTAAGTAACCTTGCTCTTTGCCTCGGCTAATCAGAGCCGCTACTTGCGAAGTAGGGGAAGTCATATCGCTCATCTTTGCTTACTCTTCGTTGAATCTGTGGCAGTGAAAAACCGTGCATGATAGCACAATTTGCTTAAAATTGTTTTGAATATTGATTGCTCAAGTTTCATTTAAAAATATAAATTTGATTTAACAGCTGTTTTCAATATTGGGCTGAAACTTTTTTTTTCAAGTCCATAGGGTGGATCACTCAAATTATGTTGAGTTTTTATTGGTCCATGCTGGAAATTCCAGGAACTAATAAATACACAATTTTTAGGGAGAAAAACAAGATTAAACCCGGTTTGCGGGAGAAAAAAATAAAAATACTTGACAAGAGTGCGTAAGCAGGATAAATAGCGCCTAGACCCATTCACTTTTTTCACCTTGAGGTAGTTTTAGTGTCTTCTACAGATTTTGAACTAGATGATAGCTACAGTGATGATGATGTTAGTTTTGATGAAGTATCAAGCAAAATTAGTGCTAAAGAGTCGTTAGAAAAACGTCGTCTGATTGATGACCTTCTTGCACAGCGTCGTTTAGAGCGTGAGCTGAAAGATTTTGATTATGATCTGGATGATGACGACGATTTTGATGATGAAGAAGACTAAAATAGGATTCTGCATAGCAGGCTAAAATGCTATGCTATGTCGCAGTTATTTTACAAACCTGGATTTTAAATGAGTGCTTTAGATTTAGACCTTTTGAGCGAATATCTAGATGGCGACCAGAATGAATATGGTCTAGATTTTCCGGCTACTCATGGCTTTTTATGTGCAATTGCGGTTGGTCCGAAATTCGATAAATGGCTGGACGAACTTTTTGATAACAATCATAAGAAAGTGCCTGCTGAAATCATTGCTCAAGTAAAAGCCTGGTTAGAATCAATTCGTCAAAGCCTGGCGAATGAAGAAGGAATCGAGTTTCCTTTTGAAATTGAAGAAGCAGAAGTGGATTCAAGTTTAGGTGACTGGAGTGTCGGCTTTGTCGATGCCATGTTCTTAAACGAAGATGCCTGGTTCACTCCTGAACATGAAGAACAATTAGTTGATTTAACTTTGCCAATGATGGTCTTTAGTGGTGTGGATGAAGAAGATCCGCAAATGGAATCTTTCCGTCGCAATGGCCAGTTGATGGATGAAATTGCTGAAGAAATTCCGGATAATTTAAATGAATTATATTTGATGTACCATACGCCAGCATGATGGTACGCCTTGCGCTGCTATAATCGCCGCGCATAGATCACACACCAGCGTGATGTGACATCTTGTGCTGTTCTAATCGCAGCTTATGTATATATTTAGCTCAGATTAATTTGTTAATAAAAAAGCACCATAAGGTGCTTTTTTATTTGTTCAATTGGCTATTTTCTGGATTTTAATTTCAAGAAGAGCGGACTCATCCACTGATAGGCAATAAAGAATAAAGCAAAATGTATTGCAACGATGAGCAACATAAATACGGCATAACCTGCTAGACCCATTTTTTCAGCAGATTGAATAATTTGTTCTGCATTCGGGTTCATCATGACCAAAAAGAATATAATAAAACACTCCAAAGTAATGGCAATTGCGGTATTTCCCCAGACCAAGATATTGCGTTCTTGAGCAGTCGGCAAGCGTTGTTCTTTTTGCAGGAATTTAACCACATGACGAATCATGGTAACCAAAAAAATAGCGACGAAGAGCATCAAGCCAGGATTAGTGACAAACAATAAAAACAAAACACTGAGAATTAAAACCACGCCATAATCGATAGCAAAACTTTTTAGATATTGTTGCATTTAAGCCCCTGATAAAATCACAATTAGTTCTTCATTTTGCGTAGCTGTCTACGGTATAGGAGGATAGCAACAATCACTAGGATAATGAGGATAATACTATGGCTGACTTGGCTAAATATTTGCTGCATGAGCGGTTGGTTTTCACCAAAGTAAAAACCCACACAAGCCAGAAATGTAGTCCAGATGATGGTGCCTAATCCGCTGTAAAACATAAATTTCCAGAATGGCATTCGGCTCATGCCAGCAGGAATGCTGATGAGCGAACGTACTGCAGGAATCATGCGACCAAAGAATACAATGCGATGTCCATAATGCTCAAACCAGTCCAGAGACTTTTTAACATCACTAGATTTTATAAACATATATCTGCCATAATGGTCAACGAAATGGAAAATACTGTCATGGTTAAACTTATAGCCAATCCAATACAGTAAGGCAGCTGCAAGCAATGAACCGAAACAGCCAGAAATAATTACCCCAAATAGTGTGAGTTGACCTTGTGACGCAGAGTAGCCAGCGGAAGGCATGATGATTTCAGAAGGAATAGGAGGAAATACATTGTCAAGGAACATCAGTAGGGCAATACCTAGATAGCCCAATTGTTCCATAATGGAAATAATCCATTCTGTCAGAGTCATAAAGTTATAAAAATATTCGTGATATTTACACCATCCTAAATATTATTTGTTGCGGGGTAAAGTATAGCCAAGCAATTATTCCTGGCTATGGATCAGGGTATAGATATAAACTTTTCTTAAGCTATAGGCGAGTGCAAATGGAATTACACCGAGCAAAGTATATTCCAGCAGATTAGGGGTGAGATGATAAGCAATAAACAGGGAAAAAATACTGCCAATAACAGCACCCATTATCACAATAAAAAGATGTGATTCTTGCTCTAAAGTTTGTTTAATTTGTTCTACTTTTTGCAGATTTCTTTCGCGCACAAGATAAAAGCGTCGAGTATCCTGGGCTGAACGGCTAATTGTTCTTGACATAATTTAACTCCTTTTTCACGTTACTTTTTAATGTTATATATTAAATATTTCACGTTAAAAATTAATGGGTTATAGATTTATTATAATTTTTATCCCAGATTACCATATTATTTGTGACTTGATATACATTAATGGTGAAAATTGGTGATATTTTTTTATTTATTGTTAATTTTAGGTAAATAAAAAGCCCTCGAGTGAGGGCTTTTTTGAGGGAGATTAATTACAGGCGTTTACGCTTGGCAGCTGCAATTTGTGACTGACGCATACGGAAACCGGCTTTTTGCTTCTCGCTGGTTTTGTCGATGCAGTATTTACATGATACGCCATGTTCATAGCTTGGAAGTTCTACTTCTCCAGGAAGCAAAGGCCAGCCACAAGCATGACACTTGGTGTTCTGGCCTTCTTCTACACCATGAGTAACAGCTGTACGGCCATCAAACACGAAACATTCACCTTCCCACATACTTTCATCAGCAGGAGTTTCTTCCAGGTATTTTAAAATACCGCCTTTCAAATGATAGACCTCATTAAAGCCTTCTTGCAGCAATAATGATGTTGATTTTTCACAGCGAATACCACCCGTACAGAACATGGCAATTTTCTTGTCTTTATGCTGTTCCAGCTGTTTTTTTACATATTCCGGGAATTCACGGAAGGTTTCAGTTTTAGGATCAATTGCGCCTTTAAATGTACCGGCTTTATATTCATAGTCGTTACGGGTATCAATCAAGATCACGTCATCACGTGCAATCAGTTCATTCCATTCTTTTGGATCAAGATAGTGACCGACTAAATCGCGCGGTTTGACTTCAACGCCTAAAGTCACAATTTCTTTTTTTAGTTTAATTTTCATTTTACGGAATGGCTTGTCAGAGCTGTGTGACTCTTTATATTCCATTGCGTTAAAACCTTCATCCAGAAGAAACTGGTGGATGGTATCAATTGCTGCACGGTCACCTGCTACAGTACCGTTAATGCCTTCTCCTGCAACAATAAGAGTTCCACAAAGATTGATGGTTTTTACCAAATCAAGAAGACGTTGCTGCAGATCGGCAGGATTTTGAACTTCTTTAAATTGATATAGTGCCGCAACAACCCAGTCAGTGGTCGCTTGCTGTTCTACAGGTGCAAGCTGTTCTACAGTAGCGTTCATGGAAAACTCCAAATGTATTAAGGTAAGACAAAATTTAAGCCGCATATTCTAACGTGAATTGGCGCAATTAGCGATAAAACCTAGTATGAAATATGGTTTTTCATTTGCTGTTGGGGGATGTATGATGCCTGTGCTGATGGTTTATCAAATCAGAAAAGCGGTCTGAATTTTCCAGATGTGAACATTGTTGAATTTCGGAGTTTATTTTGAATACTGATCGTCGAATTGCTTCTTTGACCCCATGTGCAGGGCGTTGCTCTACGGTGTTTGGTGATTCGGTCTGTCGGGGGTGCCGTCGTTTTAATCATGAAGTGATTAAATGGAATACCTATACAGCAGAGCAGCATACAGCCATTTGGCGTCGATTAGATTCGCAACTTGATCAGATTTTGATTCCAATGTTGCCTATGGCGGATATCACCCATGTTGAAGGTTTTGTTTTATCCAAGCGTGTGCGGTTGCGTCCGGATGCGAGCAAAGGGCGCAAGCTATACCATGCATTAAAATTATGTGAGAAAAATCGTCATTTTACTGATGATAGTGGGTTAGGTATTCACTATAAAGATGTTCGTCCTTTGTGGGATGAATTTGAGCGACGAGTATTGGCACTTGCCACAGCCAGTTATGATTTGGCCTTTTTACGCGCTGATGGCATCAGTATGCATTTGTTGCAAAGTCTGGAAGAAGAGGATTAAATCCTCTTTTTTAACTTAAAATTTATAAAAAAATTTCTTATTCTCGTGTGCACTGAAATCATTTTGCATTAAAAAATCATCAGGCTTAATCAGGAAGCCTGATGATTTTAATTTTTTTGTGGCAAGTTTTGTTGTCTCGTTTAAAGATTATGCTGCAAACGGTACTGTACAATTTCTTCAATGGTAATCACGGTTAAATGATGAGTCTGTGCATAAGACAGAACCTGAATACCAGATGCCATCGTACCGTCAGGATTGGTCAGTTCACATAATACACCAGCGGGTTTCAAGCCAGCCAAACGTGCCAGATCAATGGTGCCTTCAGTATGGCCACGACGCGTCAGTACCCCACCTTCGCGCGCGCGTAAAGGGAAGACATGACCTGGTCGGTTGAGATCACTTGCCACAGCACCATCTTTAATTGCCGCTTTTACTGTGGTGGTACGGTCTTTTGCCGAAACGCCTGTAGTGACACCTTCTGCTGCTTCAATGGTCACGGTAAAAGCTGTTTTAAAATGGCTGGAGTTATCTGTCACCATTGGGGGAAGTTCCAGATGGTTAGCGAGTTCATCAGTCAAACAAAGACAGACAATGCCTGAGCCATCGCGAATCATACGGGCCATAGTGTCTACAGTTAAGGTTTCTGCAGCCACGATCAGGTCGGCTTCATTTTCACGGTCAAAGTCATCCATGACTAAAACGGGTTTGCCTTGGCGGATATCTTCTAAAGCTTTCTGGATGCGTTGTTTAGCAGGAGGAAGGGCAGAAAAGAAAATTTCGGGTTGAATCAAACTAGACATTGAAACGCTCTCGTAAAATAAACATACGGTTGAACATTTCAGGACTGATGCAGAAATGGGGTCGCAGCGATATATCACATATCAATATCGGTTACGTCGTCTTCTTTCATCCGGACTATACCGTCGGCTTTGGTTTTTCACCAAATCTGCGAGTAAACTTTAACCAGTTTACAGGCTCGTGGGCTGATTAAATCCTACAAGAATGTAGTTTTAATTTACCACCGGTGGGGAATTGCACCCCGCCCTGAAGCGATGTGTCATAAGTATAGTCCTGTTTTTAACAGTGGGTACAAATTTCTATAGATGAATCAGTCATATCCATAGTCAAACCAAGAATAACTTTAGAATAAGCTTATAATTATGAATATGTAGGGTATAAAAAAGCCCGCAGAAGCGAGCTTTTTGAATGTTTTGATCTGAACTGATCAGTTTAGGCAACCTGTACAGGAATACAGTTGGCGGTATGGTTCACTGTATTGTCCGGATTGGCATATACCAGACGAGGTTTATGGGCATTCGCTTCAGCTTCGGTGAAATCGCCAAATGTGGCGATAATCATTAAATCGCCCACATCAGCCTGCAGGGCAGCACCACCATTGACTGAAATAATGCCAGAATTTTCTTCACCACGGATGGCATAAGTGGTAAAACGCTTACCATTAGTCACGTTCCACATATGAATTTCTTCATATTCACGGATACCGGCTAAATCCATTAACACGCCGTCAATTGCACAAGAACCTTCATAATGTAATTCTGCTTGTGTCACGACACAACGGTGGATTTTAGCTTTTAATAAACGAGAAAGCATGGCTAGCGTCTCCTTAGTCGACCTAAGATTTTATCTTAGTTAAATCAAATCACTTCTTACTGGATCAGTAATCCGCAGAAAGCGCATTTTGCTCCGAAAAAAGCAACATGGCAAGAAGGAAAATTCAATTATTTGTAGAATGATCAGTTCGGTTTATACGCGTTAATTTGATTCATGGCTGTCTGAATGTCACCGTTTACCAGCAATTTAATGCGAGATAAAGCATGTGCAATGGCATCATCCATTAAACCTTGTTCGCTGCTTGGAGCTTTGCTCAGGACATGACCCGATACGCGTTCTTTGGAACCTGGGTGACCGATACCGATACGTAAGCGATGGAAATTGGGACCTGTATGCGGAACGATATCACGTAAACCGTTATGCCCACCATGACCACCACCTGTTTTCAGGCGAATGACACCGGGATTCATATCCAGTTCGTCATGTGCGATGAGCATGGCTTCAGGAGCAACTTGATAGAATTTGGCGAAGGGTACAACGCTTTTGCCAGAGGCATTCATAAAGGTTGTGGGTAACAGCAGACGAACGTCTTGACCTTCGATGTTACCTCGACCACTGATTCCGTGGAATTTAGGATCGGCTTTGAGAGAGATGCCATATTGTTCTGCAAGGCGTTCAACGAACCAGAAGCCTGCATTATGGCGGGTTTGGGCATATTCCTTACCAGGATTGCCCAAACCAACAATTAGCGAAAGTTTTGACACTAATTTACACCGTTAACACTTATGCGCGTTTAAAGTCAGCGTGCATTGGAGTGTTTTTAGCTGGGTGACGTTGTAAAGCTTGGATTTTAACGCTTTCAACTTTGTCACCAACTTTGATTTCAACAACTTCTTCAAAGAAAGCGTTGTCTTCAAGTGCTTTAACAAGTTCACGAAGTTCTAAAGTAACCGCTACAGGTTCAGCAGCACCACCGTAGATGATTGCTGGTACTTTGCTTTGAAGACGAAGGCGGCGGCTCGAACCTTTCCCTTGTACTGCTTCTTCACGTGCTGCTGCGTTTAATACGAAGTTTGCCATGATAGACATTCCTAATTTAAGTTTAATTAAGCTGAGTTTTCGACCAGCTCAGCGATAGAAAACCCTGCTAAAGGCAGGGTTTTGAAAATTTAGCGCTATATTATAGATAAGAATCAAACATTGCGCTAATAGATTCTTCGTTGTTAATACGACGAATTGTTTCAGCAACCATGCTGGCGACTGAAACTTGGCGAATCTTACCAAGTTCTTGAGCTTCTTGAGAAAGAGGAATGGTATCCGTAACAACGAGCTCGTCGATTACAGAGTTTTTCAAGTTCTCAATTGCTTTACCAGAAAGTACTGGGTGAGTTGCATAGGCAACTACACGGCGCGCACCAAACTGTTTCAGTGCATCAGCAGCTTTACATAAAGTACCTGCTGTATCCACCATGTCATCCACGATGACGCAGTCACGATCTTTTACATCACCAATCAAATGCATCACTTGTGATTCATTGGCTTTTTGACGACGTTTATCGATGATTGCAAGATCGATATCACCCATTTGTTTCGCTACAGCACGTGCACGAACTACACCACCAACGTCTGGAGAAACAACCATTAGGTTATGGTGTTGCTGTTGACGAAGATCAGCAAGTAATGCAGGAGTACCGTAGATGTTGTCTACAGGGATATCGAAGAAACCTTGAATCTGGTCAGCATGAAGGTCGATCATTACTACGCGGTCAATACCAACAGTTGTCAGCATGTCTGCGACAACTTTTGCGGTGATTGGCACACGGCTTGAACGAGGACGACGGTCTTGACGAGCATATCCGAAGTAAGGGATGACAGCAGTAATACGACCTGCACTTGCACGACGCAAAGCATCAGCCATAACAAGGACTTCCATCAGGTTGTCATTCGTTGGGGCGCAAGTAGGCTGTACTAGGAATACGTCTTTACCACGAACATTTTCAGTAATTTCGACAGCGATTTCACCGTCAGAAAATTGACCTACAGATGCTGCACCTAAAGGGATGTGCAGATGGCTTACGACTTTTTGGGCGAATTGTGGATGTGCAGTTCCACTAAAAACGACAAGATTGGGCATGAAGCACCCTTGGCGGTTGGAATGTTTGAAAATAGATGGCAGGGGCGGCTGGATTCGAACCAACGGATGCCGAGATCAAAACCCGGTGCCTTACCACTTGGCGACGCCCCTAATGCGGCAGAACTTTAATATTTTTGCGGTTCTGTGTCAAGGTGAATTAACAAATGAACATGCAAATTCTGTTCTGTCTTTTTTGAGAAAATGGCAGGGGCGGCTGGATTCGAACCAACGGATGCCGAGATCAAAACCCGGTGCCTTACCACTTGGCGACGCCCCTAAATTTGATTGCTGTATTGTGATTTAAACCATAAGTTTAAATGGCAGGGGCGGCTGGATTCGAACCAACGGATGCCGAGATCAAAACCCGGTGCCTTACCACTTGGCGACGCCCCTAATACAGTAATCTACAGATGAATATGATGGCAGGGGCGGCTGGATTCGAACCAACGGATGCCGAGATCAAAACCCGGTGCCTTACCACTTGGCGACGCCCCTATCATATAACCTTGAAATGACGTAATGGTGATTCATTTAAACTATTGACCAAGTAAGCTTTACAAGGCAAATGAGCTAAAATCTCATCAATATTCATGTCAGCGGTTACTTCAGTAAAAACACAAGCACCTGTACCTGTAAGTTTTGCAACACCGAACTGGTCTAAATACTGCATCGCTTCATTTACCTCAGGATATAGGCTTTTTGCCAAAGGCTCAAAGTTATTTCCAAAGTTAAATGGCTTTAACTGATAGGCGCAAAATTTAGTAGGCTTCGTGTCTCTTGTCAACGTTTTTTGTGAAAAAAGCAATTGAGTGCTGATAAAACAATCAGGTTTTAACACAATGTATTGTTTTTGATCTAAGTCTATGAATGTTAAGTGTTCACCAATACCTTCCGCCCAGGCATTCCGACCATGGACAAAAACTGGAACATCGGCACCTAATTTGAGTCCCAGTTCGGCTAACTGCTCAATACTTAAGCCACATTGCCATAACTGATTGACCACAATGAGGGTGGTGGCCGCATTGGATGACCCCCCGCCAAGTCCAGCACCCATAGGAATATTTTTTTCAATGCGGATATTTAAGCCTGAATATGCTGTTGCATACGGCTTTAAAATCTGTGTTGCCTTGAAAATCAGGTTCTGTTCCAAATCAACGCTGTTTAGTCCATCAATACTAATTTCAGGACTTGCTGTTTGGCTAAATTCCAGCCAGTCATACAGGTCAATGAGCTGAAAAATGCTTTGCAATTCATGGTAGCCGTCGTCACGACGGCCGGTGATATGCAAAAAAAGATTAAGCTTGGCAGGAGAGGGAACACGAATCATAGAATTTTAAACTTTTGAATAGGCTTAACGGTTTTGAATGAGCATTGTAATACGGTTTTCCTGACCGGATTCAAGCAGATGTTTTAAAACTAGCTTGTTCGGTAACTGGGCTTGCTCGTTATAACTGAGATCTACTATCCAGCCATCTTCCAAGAACTGGATGGGGCGGTTTTGCTCATCTTTACTGATTTTTGCCAGCATAGTTGCCGGTTTGGCCTGAACCCAATCGACTAAATGAGTAATCGGGGCTTGCCAGCCTGTGGCACGCTCCAGTAACTCTTCCGGAGTATCCGCTGTAATCAACCCGGTTTTTGCACTATTGAGGGTGACATTACCCGGTTGACCGGAAATCTGGGTTTTACCCACGCCCAAAATTCCGCTTAATTCGATGTCGAATGCATCCTGCTGTTGTACCCAGGTAAAAAAGGCACTGCCAGATTGTCCCGGAGTTCTTACCCCAATTTTACCTTGCAGATTAAAATTCTTCGCAGCTTCTGGAATTTGAGCCACATTCGGTGCTTGAGGCTGGGTGTATTGTTGGCAACCGCTCAGGATTAGCGTGCTTGCTGCAATCAGGCTTAAACTGAATTTTGAAAAAATGTGCATACAGATAGTTAACTCTTTTTCATTTGTTGCGGTAACAGTAACGATTTCAATTGCTCTAATTGCGGATCATTCGGATGATTTTTTTGTAATTGTTGTAACACTTTACTAAATTTTGTCAGCTCACCTTGCATGTATAAAGATTTTGCATAACGTACACCAATTTTCACATTTTGACTTAATTGGTAGGCTTGCTCTAATACTTGAGCTGAAGTTTTAAAGTCATTTTGTAAATAAGTGATATAGCCTAAAGTATCTAAAATAGAGGCCTGTTCCGGAGCAAATTCCAGAGCATGTTCAACATACTTGCGGGCTTCATCTAAACGCCGGTTTTGCAGGGCAAGCGTATAGGCATAGGCATTGAGGTAAGTCGGGCTATTGGGTTCTATTTCCAGTAATTTTTTCAATAATTTATCCAGTTTATCTTTGTCTTGAAAAGCATCAAGTAATAACACTTCGGAGTAAATTAGTTCCGGGTCATCCGGGACGTTTTTAATGGCTTCATCCAGCAGGCGCATGGCTGCTTTTTTATTGTCCATGCGTTTTAAAATATCAGCCTGAGCCTGGTACAGGAAACTGGCATATTGCGGATAATTGACCCGTTCCTGAGTCAGGAAGCGCAGGGCATCAGTGGGCTGGTTCTGGGCAGTAAAAATATTAACCATGTTGCGGCGCGAAACTGTGTACAGGCTGCCATCCACCAGACGGTAATAGGCTTTTGCGGTTTCAAAATGCTGCTTTCGTTCGGCATTGACTGCCAGATAATAATAGGCCTCATTTTGATATTGCGTGGAATATCGCAGCTCAACTAAATATTTTTCAGCTTTTTCATATTGTTCTAAGTCAATACTGGTTAAACCGGCAATAAACAGCGCTTCTTCTTCATGCGGCCATTTTTTTAACAGGGCTTCAAGTTTATTGAGAGCTTCTTCTGACTTATTTAATTTAATCAGATATTTAATTTCCGCTAAGCGAACTTCGATATTGTTTTTATGTTTGCGGCTGGCTTTGTCGTACCATTTTAGGGTTGCTTCATCATCGCCCAAGGCACTGAGCAAATTGGCCTTCATTAAAATAAAGCCGGTCACATTGGCACGCTTTTTTAAGGCACGACTAATGGTGGTCAGGGCATGCTCCAGTTGCCCGTTTTGTGCTTCCAAGCCTGCAATCAGTACCAGTACGGAAGGATTATCCCGTTCTTTACTTTTACGCAAGGCATCAATCAGAAAATCCCGATCTTCAGGGTCTTCAGGGGCAATTCCGGCCAGAATTTTTTCCAGGTCTGCATTGGGGTCAATATTTAAAATTTTGTCCAGCGTTTCTGCGGCGAGTTCATATTCATGGGCTTTTAAGGCAATATGTGAAAGATAAAATAAAGCCGGCACATCGGTCGGTTCTTGCACCACCCAATGGGTTGCAATATCCAGGGCTGCTTTTAGATCATTCTGTTCAATCGCAACATTTAAGGCGCGCTGTTTAACCGTGGTGGAATTGCTTTTAATTGCAAGCACGGTGTAGTTGTGTAATGCTGTGGGAATGTCCTGATAGGTCAGTGCAAATTCAGCAATCATGCTTTGTTTTATGGCATTATAATTTGAATTGGCATGATAAATTTCTCCAGATGCTCTAATATGAGCACTGTAAGCCATGCTACCCACAAGTAAGAATGTGGTAGAATATTGCTTAATTGTCGCGCCGTTTATCCGGCTATTTGTTTGACGCAATTTTTCTTGATCCAAGTAATGCTTTTTATGACACCAATACTGCACAATAGCATAAATTTAGCGAAATGATGATCTGATATGTCTTTCTTTGCATTGGGTGTCAACCATCAAACCGCCTCTGTAGAGCTGCGTGAGCAGATTGCATTTAATCCTGAAAAATTAATGCACCTGCTTGCCCTGCAAAGCCAAAACCATGACTTGAATGATATGGTGGTGGTCTCTACATGTAACCGCACCGAAGTTTATGCCATGTCTGAAAATGCGGACATGGTAATGAATTGGCTCGCCGAAGCAAATGACTTAGATGTTAAACAATTGTTTAATCATGTATATCGTTACGAAAATGCGCAGGCAGTGACCCATTTAATGCGGGTAGCCAGTGGTCTGGATTCGCTGATGCTAGGTGAACCGCAAATTTTGGGGCAGGTGAAATCTGCATTGTCTCTGGCTAAAGATGCACATACCGTTTCTCCGGATTTAAACCGAATTTTTGAATACGCCTTTTATGCAGCCAAACGTGTGCGCTCGGAAACAGCAGTGGGGAGTCATGCTGTTTCGATGGGCTATGCCGTTGCCCAACTTGCACTTCAGGTGTTTAGTAAACCTGAAAAACTGACTGTGATGGTGGTGGCTGCAGGGGAAATGAACAGCCTGGTGGCGAAGCATTTAGCGGAAATGGGAGTGGGGAAAGTCCTGATTTGCAACCGAACCCACGCGCGTGCAGAAAATCTGGCACAGGAAATTGCCCATCGCGTTGATGTGGAAATTATTGAATTCTCTGAGTTGGCTGCAAATTTACACCGCGCAGACGTCATTTCAAGCTGTACCGGAAGTCTGCATCAGGTCATTTCATATCAAGATGTTAAAACAGCGTTGAAAAAACGTCGTTATCAACAAATGCTGTTGGTCGATTTGGCCGTTCCGCGTGATATTGATCCCAAAGTAGAATCTCTGGATGGCGTTTATTTGTATGGAGTGGACGACCTGCAAAGTGTGATTGACGATAATCTTGCCCAACGTCGCCAGGCTGCGGTTGAAGCCGAGGTAATGGTCAATCAGTTAGTTACAGAAATGCTGACCCAGGAAAAAATCAAAAAAGCTGGCAGTACCATTCAAGCTTATCGTGAACAGGGTGAAGTACTCAGGCAAGAAGAACTGGCTTTGGCAATCTCACGTCTGGCTAGTGGTGACAATCCTGAGCAGATTTTGCAGGAATTATCGTATCGCCTGACACAAAAACTACTGCATCCAACTTCAATCTTGTTGCGACAGGCAGCCAAGGCTGAAGATCCGGCTTGTTTTGAATCGATGCGTGATCAATTAGAAGATGTATTTGCTAAACGGCGTAATACCAAGCATGAATCATAAATACTAAATTATAGCCGCTCGCTTAGTCTTCCAGCAGGGTAAGCGAGCGCTTTTTATCAATCTCGTAAATTTTCTGTTTCAGGTTGCGCATTTCGGCAATGCTGGTGAACTTTTTAGATTTGAGTTTTTGTTGCAAACATTGATATTGCAGTTTGATGGAAAAATCTTCTGCCAGTTTATCTGCCTGCTCCGGTGATGAGGTGTAATCACTGACATTGGCATGTAGCAAAATATTTTGCAGATCATGGTGATAAGGCGCACATGCACCTAAGACATAATACTGCGACAGCTCGGTATCATCAGGCAAATCATCAAAAATAATATTGAAGATATTTAGAATTTTAAACAGCAATTGATCCTGAGAAATCAAGGCGCGTAGCGGTTCAAAATGAATATACAGATAGGGGTGATTCATTAAAATCGCAATGACATATTCTTCAGCATCAATCTTGGTGCTAAAGCTTAAGGATGCGTCATTGTTGACTTGCGGTTGCCATTTGCGGCTAAAGCCCAGTTTTTCTCTAAAGAACTGCTGCAATAAATAACGGTACGACCCCTGTTTTGGCAATAGTTCGGTCAGTTGGCGTAATTCACCCATGACCTGGCTTTTGCCTTCCGGCTTGGTCACATCATGATTCTGGGTGAGATGTGCAAAAACAAAATCGGAGAGTAACGGCGCTTGCTGTAACAGGCGGTGAAAGTTTTCAATACCTTCACGGCGAATCAGTGAATCCGGGTCGTGATCATTGGGTAACACAAAAAACTTGAGTTCACGGCCATCATTGAGTAGCGGCAGCGCAATTTCCAGAGTACGGCGGGCGGCTTTTTGTCCGGCAGCATCACCATCAAAAGCAATGGTAATACGGTTGTTTTGTTTGAATAAAATATTCAGGTGTTCAGTATTACTGGCTGTTCCCAAGGTCGCCACAGCACCAGAAATGCCATATTGCTGCAAAGCAATCACATCCATATAACCTTCAACCATCAGCCAGTCCTGGGCTTTCTGTTTTCGGCCTTCATATAAACCATACAGCAACTGGTTTTTATGGAACACTTCCGAGTCCGGCGAGTTGATGTATTTGGGTTTGATTTCGTCATTCAAGGCACGACCACCAAAACCGACCACGCGACCTTTAGCATCCCGGATCGGGAAAATCACCCGGTCACGCAGCAGGTCAAAATCGCGTCCATTGTCACTGGTACGGATCAGCCCCAGTAGTTTTAAGCCTTCAATATCCTGTGGAAAAGCTTTTTCCAGATGTTGCCAGTCTTCTGGCGCATAGCCTAAACGCCAATAGTCAATGGTTTCTGCACTTAAGCCACGTTGCTTGAAATATTGCTGGGCACTGGTACTTTGCGGTAACTGGCGCTGGTAATACTGGGCAATATTTTCCAGTAGATCAAACAGGTTGCCGTCTTGTACTATTTCTTCCATTGGCATCTGTTCAAAAGATGCAAATGGATCATCATAGTATTCGGTTTCTTGCACCTGAAATTCTGCAAAAGGATCAAAATGTGCTACAGGCGCTGCGTTCGGTGTTTGATCGGTGGTGTTTTTCGGTTGTTCTTGCAGCTGTGTTACTGCAGCAGGTTTTATGGATTCACGTTTATATTTGATTTTATTGCTGTCGTTATTGTCTTTTGGTAGTTCAATACCGGTACGGCTCGATAGGTCCTTCATCACATCAATAAAGTTACGACCGTCAATATCCATTAAAAAGCGGATGGCATTGCCGTTGGCCTGACAGCCAAAACAATGGAAATATTGCTTGTCACGATAGACATGGAAAGATGGCGATTTTTCCTGATGAAAAGGGCAGCAACCTGAATAGGTGCGACCGGTTTTCTTGAGTTTCACGCGCTGACCAATCAGATCGACAATATCGGTGCGATCCAGGATTTGATCAATCGTGTGTTGAGGAATAGCCATAGGTATGCAATCGGGTGGTAATTTATCTAAATGGCTGACAAATAAGCTGTCAGAATTTCCGCATATTAAAATTGCGGCATCGGTTAAAAGTTAATTTGTATACCTTTTGCGCAAAATGATCAATATGATGCATTGAAATGACAAAAGGGCAAGTATGATAACTTGCCCTTCATGAAAATGCGACCGATAAGCCAAGCTTATTCTGATGCTCGCGTTCCAGTTGCTGCCGCTGCTTGAGGTTATTGCTCTGGTGCAGGGGGAATGCTGCTTTCAGTTTTAGGACGATCCAGTAAGCCAAAACTGATGCGATTGGTGAAACTGCGTTTTTCACTTTGCGCTGCATTTTGCTGTTGCTCTGCTTCGGTCGAGCTTTGCGCTTCGCGACCAAAAATACCTAAAGTGGCGCGGTTAAACCAGCTGCCTTCACCATGTGCAGCACGCATATTCACGCTACCATCAGCTTTGACCAGATGCGGATAATTCAGCTTTAACACTTCAATGTACTGCTGTGAAGTCTGCTGATCGCCCAATTTGTCATAACCATAGGCCATGGTGGCTAAAGCTTCAGGAATTTGTGGGGTTTGTGGATAGTGTTCAACCACCCATTGTGAACGTTCAACGGCAGCAAGCCATGCTTTACGCTTAATATTAAAGCGCGCTGCGTTCATTTCACTTTCAGCCAGCTCCGTGCCAATGAACTTCATACGCTGTGCCGCATCGACAGCATAAGTACTTGATGGGAAGCGACGGATGAAATCAACAAAGTTCTGATAAGCCACTTTTAAATAGCTGACATCACGGTGTGACTGTTTTAATGAGGTATAACGCAATAGGCCATCATAGTTTTGTTCCATGTTCGCGACACCACGAACATAGTAGGCATAGTCCACATTGGGATGTTGCGGGTTTAAACGGATAAAACGCTCAGCCAGGGCAACTGCGCCTTCATAATCTTTTTGTTGAAATTTAACGTATAACAATTCCAGCTGTGCCTGTTGGGCATAGTCACCTGTTGGATAATAGGTATCGATTGCTTCAAGATGTTTGGCCGCATCGGTATATTGACCACGTTCAAGGGCTTTTTCAGCTTTTTGAATATAAACTTGTTCGCTAGATTGTGGTCCTGTGTCTACCACTTCTTTCTTTGGATTACTGCTACAGCCCACTATTGCCGACGCAACGCCTAAAGATAAAGCAAGCATTGTCATTTTATAACGTGGTAACGACATAAAAATTCCTCTGTTAATACGGGCAATGAGCTACAATTGCACTATTAAACCACTTTTGTCTGAATGAGCAAATGAGTCAAGCACAATCTTCTAATTCTAATGTCCCTGAAACTGATTTCAATTTACTTGAAGATTCTGAGGATGCAGATAACCATACTTCAGACTCAACTGCAACACGTTTATCGTTGCAATTTCAATTGGATGAAAGTTATTTAGGGCAACGTATCGATCAGGTTGCAGCGCTAGTCTGGAGCGATTTTTCTCGTGAAAAATTGAAGCAGTGGCTGAAAGATGGCCATTTGTTGGTAAATGGTAACACTGTCAAACCTAAGTATAAATGTGAAGGCAATGAGCTGCTCACGCTGGATGTAGAGCTGGAAGTTCAAACCAAAAGCCTGCCGGAAAATATTCCCCTCAATGTGGTGTATGAAGATGACGATATTATTGTCATTAACAAACCGGTTGGTATGGTTGTTCATCCAGGTGCGGGAAATACAAGCGGTACACTGGTAAACGCCTTACTTTATCATTATCCAAAATCTGCCGAACTGGCTCGTGCCGGTCTGGTACACCGTATTGATAAAGACACCAGCGGTTTGCTGGTGGTAGCGAAAAATCTGGAAGCCCAGTTTTCTTTAAGCAAGCAATTGGCGAAGAAATCGGTATATCGTCTCTATGATCTGGTGGTGTACGGTAACATTATTGCCGGTGGTACGATTGATGAGCCAATTAAGCGCCATCCGGTCGATCGTGTAAAAATGGCTGTGTTGCCGGGTGGTCGAGATGCAGTGACCCATTACAACGTGAAAGAACGCTTTCAGCATTTCACTCGTGTGCAGGCACGTCTGGAAACCGGCCGTACCCATCAGATTCGGGTGCATTTTAGTTATCTGGGCTTTGGTTTGGTCGGTGATTCGGTCTATATGAGCCGTGTCCGTGTACCGGCAGGTGCTTCAGAATTACTGGCCGATACTTTACGCGGCTTTAAACGTCAGGCCTTGCATGCAACCAAACTTGGACTGATTCATCCGCGCAGTGGTGAAGAAATGATGTTTGAGGCACCATGGGCAGATGACTTTGCGCAGTTGATTGAGGTATTGCGCAGTGAAAATAAAGCCTACTAAGTGGTTTTATGGCTGGTGAATCATAAGGAAAAGCACAAGGAAATAGACATGCAATTTGTTCAAGGGCTTCCGGAAGGTGTATGTGTTGGGCAGACGCGAGTGCATCATGAAAAAATTCAGCCTGCAGCTCAACCTGAACTGGCAGGATTTAACCTGGCCTTGCATGTGGGGGATGATGCAAAGCGTGTACAGCAGCACCGTATGGCTTTACTGGCGGAGTTTGCTGAATTCGGGGTCGATAAAGTGACCTGGATGACGCAAACCCATAGCACCATTTGTCATACCATCAATGAAGAAATCCCTTTTCAGGCCCTGGAAGGGGATGGAGTGGTGACCCAGCGTAAAGCACATGCCTTAATGATGATGACTGCGGATTGTTTGCCTGTCGTGCTCGGCAATGCAGATGGAACGGAGATAGCGAATTTGCATGCCGGCTGGCGAGGTTTGGCCCATGGTATTGTTGAAAATACTATTGCTGCCATGCAAACCCAGCCAACTTGGGCATGGCTGGGCGCTGCGATTAGTCAGCCCTGTTTTGAAATTGGAGCAGAAGTCAAACAGGTTTTCTGTTCCAAATACCCTGAACTGGAAGCTGCTTTTAAAGCGGGTGAAAAAGCAGATAAGTTTTATGCTGACTTATATGCGATTGCACGATTTATCTTAAAGCAACATGGGGTTGAAGTTGTGCTGGGCGGTGACCAGTGTTCCTATACACAGGCAGAAGAATATTTTTCCTATCGCCGTGCAGCCAAAACCGGTCGTATGGCAACATTCGTGTTTATGATTTGAAACTGTTAAACTTGTTGATTAAAACTTACTGCTTTTATTGATATGCCTTTATCCACGAAATCTCTTGCTATCGTTTATCACAGCCCCTATGGACATACTGCAAAGGTCGCTTCTTTCATTGCTCAAGGGGCCAAGCAAACCGGTATTCAGGTACATTGCATGAATATCGAGCATGTGGATTGGGATGTTTTGGATCAGGCTGATGCCATTATATTCGGTTGTCCGACCTATATGGGTAGTATTACTTCAGCCTTGAAGCTATTTATGGAGCAGTCATCCAAACGCTGGCTGGCACGGACCTGGCAAGGCAAAATTGCAGCGGGTTTTACCAATGGCGGTGGATTGAGTGGTGATAAACTGGCAGTATTGCAGCAGATCAATCTGTTTGCCATGCAGCACGGCATGCTGTGGGCAGGTTTGCCGCTGATGCCGACTGGGCGTGGTTCGCAGGACCTGAACCGGATGTCGGGCTTTTTGGGATTGATGACCCAGTCGGATAATGCCCCGGTAGAGGTGACACCACCGCAAGGTGACTTGGATACGGCTATCTGGTTTGGTGAATATCTGGCATTGTTAGCAAACAGATTCAAGTAAGTTTAGATTTTTTCAGAAATTTAAAAACCTCCAGCTGGAGGTTTTTAAATTCAGGTAAAAATTATTTGTGGAAAATCCGGGCCTTGTCACGCTGCCAGTCCCGGTCTTTTTCAGTCGCACGTTTATCGTGTAACTGTTTACCTTTCACTAGGGCAATTTCCAGTTTGGCTAATGGACCTTTCCAGTAGCAGGCCAAAGGTACGCAGGCATAACCTTTCTGATTCACTGCACCCAAAAGTTTTTCAATTTCGCGGCGTGAAAGCAGCAATTTGCGTGTGCGGGTGGCTTCAGGCACCACATGCGTTGAAGCAGATAACAGGGGCTGGATTTGTGCACCAAATAAAAACGCTTCATTGTTCTTGAACAGAATATAACTTTCGGTAATGGTCATCCGCCCGGCACGCAAGGACTTGACTTCCCAGCCTTGTAAAGACAACCCGGCTTCGAATTTATCTTCAATAAAATAATCATGGCGAGCACGCTTGTTCTGCGCAATAGTGCCACCAGTATTTTTTTTAACTACGATTGATTTCGACATAATACGCATATTCCAAGATTAGCTCTATTTTGCCTCAAACTCGCTCTGAGGTGAAGTTTTTTCAAAAGTAAGGAGATTGTTCACTAAAAAAAGAAGTTTTTGTTAAAATAGGGCTCTACTAAAAACTAGAGTAAAAATGGATGACTAAATCTCGCGTCATTTATCCAGGCACTTTCGATCCAATTACTAATGGACATATCGATTTGGTGTCACGTGCAGCGAAAATGTTTGATGAAGTTGTGGTTGCTATTGCCATTGGTCATCACAAAAATCCAGTCTTTAGTTTGGAAGAGCGAGTGGAACTAGCAAAAAAATCGCTAAGTCATTTGCCTAATGTGGAATTTGTCGGCTTTGATGGTCTGTTGGTCAATTTTTTCCGTGAACAGAAAGCAACAGCAGTGCTGCGTGGATTACGCGCTGTTTCTGACTTTGAGTATGAATTCCAACTGGCCAACATGAACCGCCGTCTGGATGCAAGTTTTGAGGCGGTATTTCTAACCCCTTCAGAGCAATATTCTTTTATTTCATCTACTTTAGTACGTGAAATAGCACGCTTAAATGGTGATGTTGCGCAGTTTGTACCGCAAGCTGTAGTTGAAGCCTTTAAGCGGAAACAACAGCAAGGTTGGTAAAGTGTCTTTATATATTACCGATGAATGCATCAATTGTGATGTTTGTGAGCCGGTGTGTCCGAATGAGGCGATATTCATGGGTGAAGTCATTTATGAAATTCACCCGGATTTATGTACCGAATGCGTTGGGCATTTTGATCAACCGCAGTGCCAATTGTTCTGTCCGGTCGACTGTATTCCGCATGATCCCCAGCATGTGGAATCACAAGATGACCTGATGGAAAAATATAAAAAGCTGATTGCACAAAAAAGCACCAGTAATTAGTGCTGAAATTTGTTAGCATACGCCCCGAAGTGAGCCAGACGATCGCTGCTGTGGAGATCTCCGTGATTGAAGCAGGGGAGGAAAGTCCGGGCTTCGTAGGGCAGGGTGCCAGGTAACGCCTGGGCGGTGAAAGCCGACGGCAAGTGCAGCAGAGAGTAGACCGCCATCTTTGCAATTTCCCTTCGGGGAGACCAAGAGAGATGGTAAGGGTGAAAGGGTGCGGTAAGAGCGCACCGCGTGTCTGGTAACAGTTCACGGCAAGGTAAACCCCACCAGAAGCAAGACCAAATAGGAATCCTTCAGGCACGGCCCGTGCTGGATTCGGGTAGGTCGCTTGAGCGTACGAGTGATTGTACGCCTAGAGGAATGATCGTTCACGACAGAACCCGGCTTATCGGCTCACTTCACCAATTTTTTTACAATTATTGCGTGATATTTCTTGACATGAAGTGCCCTGAAATAGATAATACGCGCACAGTTTTGGCTATGTAGCTCAGTTGGTTAGAGCACCGCACTCATAATGCGGGGGTCACAGGTTCAAGTCCCGTCATAGCCACCATTTTCATAGACCACGTTTATAAAAGCGTGGTCTTTTTTTATGTCTAAAATTTATCTTAAAAAATCATTATTTACATTGAATTGCACTGGCATCGAGTTTTACTTTAGGAAATTTTTGCTTATATTTTCCAGAATTTTTGGCTTTTTATCTTTTCCAAACACGATCTGTTGCAATTGATCGATTTTATTTTTAGTAAGATGAAACTGTGCATAGAGCAAAGCAATCTGGTTTTGCGTAGCAACTGCTAATTTCTGATCTTGCGGAATCTGCTCAATACGATAGAGCTTTTGCTGTGCTTGACTGCGTTGTACTGGGGGCTGTGCTTTTGCTACATGGTCAAAAGTTGTTGATTGTTGATCCATCACCAATCCATACAGACTCCATTGTAATCGACGAATATGGGTGAAACTAACTGGCAGAGGAGCCACTAATTAGGGGAATTAAGCTGATGGCGATGAATTTGAGATGCATTTTATTTCAATATTTCAGTGCTTTAATTTTAAGGTTTAAGTAGGAAATAGCTGGAATAAATCGCTGTTTTGTTTAAATATTAACTGAAAAAAAATAAAACGCTCAAACTCTGAACACTTGTAAAATAAAGGGCTTGACGCTAGTTGTTGAAATCTAGATAATGCGCACACAGTTTATGGCTATGTAGCTCAGTTGGTTAGAGCACCGCACTCATAATGCGGGGGTCACAGGTTCAAGTCCCGTCATAGCCACCATTTTTATAGACCATGCTCTCAGCATGGTCTCTTTTTTTATGGTTCAAAAAAGTCAGGTCGATTCTCAGAAGCAGAAAAAGGTCTGTTAACCATCCATTAATAAAATGCCAACAGAGCCTGTATAAGAAATTAAAACTTTTCTTGAAGATATTGCTCAATAAATTGATGAGTAGTTTCGCTGGCATAAAAAGGTGAAATCAGCGCCTGAATAATCCCGTCTAGCAATCCTTGTTGCTCTAGGGCTTGAAGAGTGTAGGGCATAAAACGGTGGGCTTCCTGATGTAAGTCTTCTTCATCTAGTCCGACAGATTGCAACAGTTTCTGTAAGCTGTAGTTGGCGAAATAGTCATAAAAGCCAGCCACCACATCCAAAACCACCTGTTGCAGGTATTCTGTTTGTCTTAACTGTCGCCAGGTTTCATAGACCAGAATAAAGAACTCTTCAAAGTCTATGGGCTGGAATTGGGAAAAAGTTTCCCGCAAGGTTCTTTGTTTAATATCTTCCCATAAATGCAGGCTGATATCTGCCAGCTCTTCATTCGGCAGTAAAAACAGGTTGGCAAGTTGTTTAACCAGAGCGTGAGCAAGTTGCTGCTCCAGCTTGAGTTCAATAGCCTGTTGCTGGTCTTGAATAAAACTGAGTATCTTGGAACCTAAACCTTGTTGATGGGTATTGAGCTTGCGTAGATGATCCAGCCAAGGCGTATTACTTTCAAGAATCTGGTTGGCTAACTGTAAACTGACATGTTTGACTTGCGGATTGTGCTGCAAGTTGTCATGGATGTAATGACGTAATTGATCCAGTTCGAGGATTTTATACATCCATAATTCAAATGATTCATCAGACAGTAGCTCATTAATTTGAGTGTGGCTGTTAATAGCAAAATGATGAATTCTCTGTGAAACCACCCCGATGAATTCTAAAATTTCGGCGCCTAAATTCAGTTCAAAGGCATATTTTTGAACGACATCTTGTAGCGCTTCAAGTTGAATAATCTGTTTTAAAAGAATCTGATCTGAAGAGGTATAAATATGATGAACAAATTTTTCGATATAGGGATTATGTTGTTCTGCTAATAATTGTTTTTTAATAAAGCGGGTTTGCTCAAGCATAAGCGCTTGAGCAAACTGTTGGGCCAAGTCCTGCTTAGACACCTGGTGCCCATCCATTCATGATTGGATAACGACGTTCACGGGTAAAGGCACGTGAACTGATACGCGGGCCAATCGCGCCTTGACGGCGTTTATATTCATTGCGATCTACCAGACGAATGACTTTTTCAACCACTGCTTTATCAAAGCCTTTGGCGATAATGTCATCCTGACTCATATCTTCTTCAATATAAGCATACAGAATCGCATCCAGTACTTCATAGGCAGGTAAAGAGTCCTGGTCTTTCTGATCTGGACGCAGTTCTGCAGAAGGTGGGCGGGTAATGACACGCTCTGGAATGACCGGAGTTTCTGAAATGCTGTTACGGTATTTCGCCAGTTCAAACACAATGGTTTTATACACGTCTTTCAGCACGGCATAACCGCCAACCATATCGCCATACAGGGTGCAGTAACCTACAGAAAGTTCAGACTTGTTGCCGGTAGATAAAACCAGATTACCGAACTTGTTCGACAAGCCCATCAGTAAGGTACCGCGAGCACGGGCTTGCAGGTTTTCTTCAGTGGCATCTGCAGGACTGTTGCCGAAGAATGGATACAAGGTTTGCATGAAGCTGTTCACGATTGGATTGATTTCAGCAATACCAAAAGTTACACCCATGGTTTTGGCTTGTGCGGCCGCATCTTCTACACTGATTTGCGCGGTGTAGGTATAAGGCATCATCACTGCCTGGACTTTATCTGCACCAATGGCATCAACTGCGATTGCCAGTGTTAACGCCGAGTCAATGCCACCCGATAAGCCCAGAATTACGCCAGGAAAACCAGAGCGTTGAACATAATCGCGAGTCGCTAAAACCAGACCTTGATAGATTTCAGCCAAGGTATCTAAAGCAGGAATCACTGTTCCGACTTTATAGGCTTTTTGTTCCGCTTCATATTCGGCGTAATAAAGATCTTCTTTAAAGCTTGCTGCCTGTACAGCAATGCCGCCATCTTTATTGATCACAAAACTGGTGCCATCAAAAATCAGGTCATCTTGACCACCGATCTGGTTGGTATACACCAGATTAATATTCAACTGTTTCGCCAGTTCACTCATGGTGGTGACACGATGTTGCGGTTTGCCCACTTCATAAGGTGAAGCATTTAACACCAAAGCAGTTTCAACATTCAGTTGTGATAATTGATGAACGGTATTAAGTGACCAGATATCTTCACAAATCAGCACGCCAAATTTATGACCTAAATATTCAAAAACAAGGTGTTGATGGCCTTCGCTGAAATAACGCTTTTCATCAAATACACTATAATTTGGCAAGTTCTGTTTATTGTAAACGCCCAACACTTGTCCATCTTTCATTACGGCTGCAGCGTTATAACGCTGACCATCTTCGGTTTGATTGACAAAACCAAAGACCATCACAATATCTTTGACTTGGCTGAGCTGCTCAAATGCTTTCTGTGTGCGTTTTGCCAAGCTAGGACGGAGTAATAAATCTTCAGCAGGGTAGCCTACAGTGGAAAGCTCCGGGAAGAGAATTAAATCAGCTTTTTGTTTTTTGGCTTCATTTATCTGTTCAAGCATCTTTTGAGTGTTTGCTTCGATATTGCCAATATGCGGAGAGAATTGTGCAAGGGCAATTTTAAAACTTTTCATTCCAACTTAATCCTATTACCTATAGGGATGTATACACAGACTTAGATTTATTATGATTATGCGTTCAATGCTGTGTACGTGACGACAAATAAAATAGAAGTATTAATCAATAATTAGCAATTCGATACTATATACGAATTGCATCGTTTATAGAGAAAAAAACAAAAAAAAATCTGAATTTAGACAAAAAAATACAGCAGGGATGCGAAAATAGACATATTGCAAATGGATTGTGGTGATTGGATGAGATAACCTGCTAGATGCAATTTCTATTAAATTTTTTAAATCAAATGTTTGAGGTGGAATTCTACATTTTGTCTACGCGTGCACAAGCACTTGCCAGGTTACGGTTTGAGAGGCAGTTGTAGTTAAAAGTTATACACACTGTTGTCTAAACATTAGTTGCCAAAAAGTATGCCATTCACTTCAAGCCTACTTATGAATCGCTACCCGTTTCATAAACAGCTTTAAGTTTGCTCACCTGGAAAATTCACCAGATTCTGTTCAGCAGAATGATCTCGACAATACTGAAAAGAGGGACTTGAACGATGAAATCGAACTATTAAAAAATTAAAAAAGATGATCGGATGGAAAATTATGAGGCATTATTGAAATTTATTCATTCCAAGAATTAAGTTAAAATTGAGCCTGCAAGAATTACTGTATGAGGTGTTGATTATTTAAAATAATGTTGGGGATATTTTTAAAGAATATGTCCCGGGCAATCTCTCCTTGTTGTTCAATGTTGTATGTATGAAACGGTTTGCCCGCAATAAAGTGGTATTTATAAGGATTATATTTTTTAAAACTCAAAAAATATCTGGACTGCAGTATAGCGCCGTGTAGCAGAACATTGATATTAGACTGATATTGATAAATGTGGGTCATCTCATGTATGAACAGACCTTGCATTTGTTTAGATCGCCGAGAGAAATCTTCACAAAAATTTTCGTTATTCATGAAAATGTTGCCATTTGGAGCCATGTACATATTTATGGGTTGCCAGGGAAGATATTTGATATTCAATATTTGAACTTCATTGTAATTGATTAAATTACCGAAAACTTGCCGTGCAAGATTTATCTCACCCGTGGTCAACTGCCGAAAACGAAAGTTATGAATATCAAACATTAAATAAAGTTTGAACAATAACCAGAACCTAAATTTTTGGAACATAAAGTTTCATTTTACTGTTTGTAGGGTAAATTCTATTCACAAAGTAAGGCGAGAGTAAATGTCAAGGAAGGGAAATTTGTTCAATTCTTTGATTTGATATTGTAAAGATGCTGAAGAAAATTTGAATTCTTATTACCCGTGATGGATAAGAAGTTAGATACAAGTTTAACAATAGAATTTAAAGATCAATTCAAAATGAATTTACTTAGAAAGTTAAATCTGGAAAAAATCCATTTAGGGATTTTTCCCTTTGATATTTATATAAAAGTATAGCTAAGCCTGAAAATATATTGTTTAACTTAAGAAAATCTGAATCGCGCATAAGAAATAGACTTGAAAAAAAAGGCGGCTAAAAATCATGAGGGAGTTACCACATAACCTACGTCTTCAATGACCATGTTCGATGGCTTTTTTTAGAAATTTGAAGCAAGCTATTGGGAATTTTAAAAATATAGCAACAAGCGTTTGAGAATACTGTCTACTCAATTGCAACTTTCAGAAATCGTGTTCATTGCCATTTGGTATAAGTATTCTTATTTCAATAACTTCAAAGCCTTCTTCTTTTTATTAAGGCAAAATCAAGGTCAACTCTTTCGATATTTACCATGTTACCAGCGGATGGTTCATCTCATCAGAGCTCATTAATTGGCGCTGCATGTTTTACATTTTTTCTGGATGAAAGATTGTTAAAGTCATTATTTATAGATTGATTCAACTACGCTAACTGTATGCAAAAATCAGCGGATTCAACGCATAAATCTCGAGCAGAGATTGCAACCCGCGGCAAAAGCTCAATGGGATGGTTCTTTGATTGTAAGCTGTACTTAATCATGAATCAGTTATGAAATCCACTCGACTCTCTACATCAGGTGAATATCACTTAAAGCAGCCTAATAAAATAGAGAATTTATTTAGCTTGTTAAAAGGAAAAAATCATTTGGTGACGAGTAAAGCGAGAAGCATTGATGGGTATTTATCTGGAGTTTATGCATCGTTATGTGTCTATCAACTCTGTCATAAAAACAAGCCAGTGGTTCGTATTATGCAAACATTGGCTTAAACAGGATTCGGGTTGAGTAAAATTTTATAGCATGGAGTAGAGGCTTGATTGAAAGACGTAAAAAAACCGCCCGGAAGGGGCGGTTTTTTTAAATCATTAATTCTAAAAGAATTAACGACCTTGGATGTCACGTTGAACTTCACCAGTGTAAAGCTGACGTGGACGACCGATTTTGTAAGGGCCGCTGTGCATTTCTAACCAGTGGCTGATCCAGCCCACTGTACGTGCAAGAGCGAAGATTACAGTAAACATTTCAGTCGGAATACCAATCGCTTTAAGGATGATACCTGAATAGAAGTCTACGTTAGGGTATAAGTTACGTTTGATGAAGTATTCATCAGACAATGCAATGCGTTCAAGTTCCATTGCAAGAGCAAGTTGTGGATCGTTGATACCAAGCGCACCAAGAACTTCATCACAAGTTTCTTTCATTACTTTCGCGCGTGGATCGAAGTTTTTATAAACTCGGTGACCGAAGCCCATCAGTTTAACTTCTTTAGTCTTCACTTTTTCCATGAAGCCCGCAACGTTTTCTACAGTGCCGATTTCATCAAGCATCTTAAGAACGGCTTCGTTCGCACCACCGTGAGCAGGACCCCAAAGTGCAGAGATACCCGCAGCGATACATGCGTAAGGGTTAGCACCAGTAGAACCGGCTAAGCGTACTGTAGAAGTAGATGCGTTTTGTTCGTGGTCAGCATGAAGCGTGAAGATACGATCCATTGCTTTAGCAAGAATTGGGTTAACTTTGTAGTCTTTGTCTGCAGGAGTAGCAAACATCATGTACAAGAAGTTTTCAGCGTAGCTCAAGTCATTACGTGGGTAAACGAATGGTTGACCAACTGTATATTTGTAGCTCCAAGCTGCTAGCGTAGGAACTTTAGCAATCAAGCGGATTGCAGTAATTTCACGGTGGTTAACGTCTTCGATGTCCAAGTTGTTGTGATAGAACGCAGAAAGCGCACCAACTACACCAACCATAATTGCCATCGGGTGAGCATCACGACGGAAACCATTGAAGAAACGGCTAACTTGGTCATGAACCATAGTGTGGTTACGAACTTTAGCATCAAATTCTACTTTTTGTTCAGCTGTTGGAAGTTCGCCGTTTAACAATAAGTAGCAAGTTTCTAAATAGTCTGCTTTAGTTGCAAGCTGGTCGATTGGGTAACCGCGGTGTAGAAGAACACCTTTGTTACCATCGATGAATGTGATTTTAGATTCACATGCAGCTGTTGCCATAAAACCAGGATCAAAAGTAAAGTGACCTGCGGCCAACACATCTTTAACGTCGATTACATCTGGGCCCAATGTGCCGCTGTAAATTGGTAATTCAATTTCTTTGCCATCAAGCTGTAAAACGGCTTTTTTGCCAGTTGCTGCAGACATTCAATAGATCTCCTGTCCTGGTGAATGTTTTATCTGACTCGTAGTACTAATCTTTTAATGCGCGAATCAGACGGGTCAAAAATTTGCTATAAGATTAGTGAGTACTGAAATTTTGTCAATTATACTTATGGATAAAGCGACGCCCTCACCGGGGTTGGATCAAAAAAATCCAGTAGCCATGAGGAAAATATCAGTATCGACGCTGTATAATAAGTCAAATGAAAATAAGTTGCAGAAAAAAATATGCATGTTGTGGGAATTGTAGGCAATTTTTAATTCCTAAAAACTCTGATAGGTTTCGAATTTACGTCAAGCCTAATATTTTAAATTATTCTAATTTTCGTAACTTACATCTTTTTATTGTATTTTTTGCTGATTTTTTAGTCATAATTAAAAGCGATAAATGAAAAGTGAAATTAAGTTTGTTTGGTTAAAAAATAGCTGCCAAATATGTGCTGAAATGCCGGTTATTTGTCCAAATTGGATAAAATAAACCATAATTTTGCAGAAAAAATCAGCATGATTTTGCCATATAAGGAAGTTATGCACAGACTAAGTGGTTATTTCATTTCATGAAGTTGGATTGATATAATTATTATAAATACCATATATTTTTTATGGAAATGAAAGTTGTTATAAATGATATAAATACAGCTAGGATTGTTGTAAAATATAATGATTCTTTGTTCATCTTTAGTCTAAATAAATAAATTTAATTCTCAAAGCTAAAAACGATAAATAAAATTTAATTTTATTTAATAAAAACCAAACATATAGCTCTGTTTTCTTAGATGTATTTTGTCTGCTTGCATTGGGGATTTTATGTTAATGATTCTTATTTGATGCTTTTTTATGGAAAAGCTAAATGTGACTGTTTGTATTTTGATAGTTCACGTTTTATAATTCAGTGTCGTTTTAAGTTTAGGTGTTACTGGATAGAGTAATTGCCTAAAAATGCTAGCTTTCCTTCGAATTAATTCCAACAAACTCCGGATGGAGTTTTTACTTACAGGATGCCCGCTGTGAAAAGCAACAGACCTGTCAATTTGTCCATGGGTCAAGTTTTAGAAGTAAACTTAAAATCCCCTGTGGCTATTGCATCAATTCTACACCGTCTCTCTGGTGTCATCGTATTTTTACTTGTACCGGTACTTTTGTGGCTTTTAGACAAATCGTTGTCTTCTGCTGAAGGTTTTGCTGAAGTTCAGGCAATCTTTAGTGGCTTCATTGTGCGCTTTATCGTATGGGTGTTTGTAGCCGGCTTACTTTTCCATTTTATTATGGGTATTAAGCATTTACTTGCTGACCTTGGTTTTGCTGAAGAACTGCAAAGTGGTCGTGTGGCAGCTACTATTTCATTGATCTTGGCTGCGATTTCTATTGTCGCATCATTTGTATGGATTGTTCTCTAATGAAAAGTGCTACAGGTTTAACGGGTTCAGGTTCTCGCGATTGGTATATCCAACGCGTAAGTGCTGTTGTATTAGCTGTTTATACTGTTGTGGTATTGGGTTGGATCCTTCTGAATGGTGGATTTAACTATGAACAATGGTTTGGCTTTATGATGACATTACCAATGAAGATTATGTCTTTATTGGCAGTCTTATCTCTTGTCGCACACGCTTGGATCGGTATGTGGCAGGTATTCACGGATTATGTGACTACTCGTCAAATGGGTCCTTCAGCTTCGGGCTTGCGTTTGGTGCTGACTTCAGCAGTGATTATTGCTGTATTTGCATATGCAATCTGGGCGATCCAGATTTTTTGGGCGAATTGATAGGAAAATATCATGGGCGCGATTAACCCTAAAGAAGATTACACAAATATTCCACACGAAACTTTCGATGCTGTCATCGTTGGTGGTGGTGGTTCAGGTATGCGCGCATCTTACCAGCTTGCTCAAGCGGGTTTGAAAGTTGCGGTACTGACTAAAGTGTTCCCAACACGTTCTCATACTGTAGCGGCACAGGGCGGTATTGGTGCATCTCTTGGTAATATGCAAGAAGATAACTGGCACTACCACTTCTATGACACGGTTAAAGGTTCAGACTGGTTGGGCGACCAAGACGCGATCGAATTTATGACGCGTGAGGCTCCACAAGTTGTTTATGAATTAGAACATCTGGGTATGCCATTCGACCGTAACGCAGACGGTACAATTTACCAACGTCCATTCGGCGGTCACTCTGCAAACTACGGTGAAAAAGCAGTTCCTCGTGCATGTGCTGCTGCCGACCGTACAGGTCACGCACTGCTTCACACGCTTTATCAAAGCAACGTGAAAATGGGTACGCAATTCTTCGTAGAATGGATCGCACTTGACTTGATCCGTAACGAAGCTGGTGACGTACTTGGTGTAACTGCTATTGACCAGGAAACTGGTAAAATTGCAGTATTCCAAGCCAAAGCGACATTATTCGCTACAGGTGGTGCAGGTCGTGTTTACCGTGCATCTACTAACGCATATATCAATACTGGTGACGGTCTTGGTATGGCGGCTCGTGCAGGTATTCCATTACAAGATATGGAATTCTGGCAATTCCACCCAACGGGTGTTGCGGGTGCAGGTGTATTGTTGACTGAAGGTTGTCGTGGTGAAGGTGCAATCCTTCGTAACAAAGACGGCGAACCGTTCATGGAACGTTATGCTCCAACTTTGAAAGACTTGGCGCCACGTGACTTCGTATCACGTTCTATGGACCAGGAAATCAAAGAAGGTCGTGGTTGTGGTCCTAAAGGTGACTACATTCTTCTTGATATGACGCACTTAGGTGCAGATACGATCATGAAACGTCTTCCATCTGTATTCGAGATTGGTAAGAAATTCGCGAACGTTGATATCACTAAAGAGCCGATTCCAGTAGTACCAACAATCCATTATCAAATGGGTGGTATTCCAACGAATATTCATGGTCAGGTTGTGGTTCCTGAATCTCGCGAAACAACTCCGCTTGAAGCACACTACAACAAAGATACTGATGTTTATTCTACAAATGCGGAAGGCCGCGACTTCACTAAGCCAGTGAAAGGTTTCTATGCAATTGGTGAATGTTCATGTGTATCTGTACATGGTGCGAACCGTTTAGGTACAAACTCATTGCTTGACTTGGTTGTATTCGGTAAAGCTGCTGGTCAACATATCATTGATTATGTGACTAAACATCATGGTGATGACTACCAACCGCTTCCTACGACTGTGCTTGAGCAAACTGTTGAACGTATTCGTAAATTGGATGAGTCGACTTCAGGTGAAAATGCTCAAGAAGTTGCTGATGCAATCCGTGACATCGTTCAAGACCACGCTGGTGTATTCCGTACATCTGCACTTCTTGAAGAAGGTGTGAAGCAAATTCTTGCGATTGAGCCACGTGTTCGTAACATTCACTTGAAAGACAAATCTAAAGTATTCAACACTGCACGTATTGAAGCTCTAGAAGTTGAAAACTTGTATGAAGTGGCGAAAGCAACACTGATTTCTGCTGCGGCTCGTAAAGAATGTCGTGGTGCGCATACAGTGGTAGATTTTGAATTGCCGCCAGAACATGCGGACTATCCATACGGTCGTCGTGATGATGAGTGGATGAAGCACACATTATGGTTCTCTGTTGATAACCATCTTGAGTACAAGCCAGTGCGTTACAAACCTTTATCGGTTGATGCAATTCCACCTAAACCACGTACATTCTAATAGGGAGAAGTAAGATGAGTAGAGGTACTCGTACATTTAATATCTACCGCTACGATCCTGATAAGGATAAAGCACCGTACATGCAAACTTTTAAACTTGAATTGACAGACAAGCACCGTATGTTGCTTGATGCTCTTCTTGCTTTGAAAGTGCAGGACGAATCTTTAACGTTCCGTCGTTCATGTCGTGAAGGTATTTGTGGTTCTGATGGTGTAAACATCAATGGTAAAAATGGTTTGGCGTGTCTGTGGAACCTGAATGATTTACCGGAAGTGATTACTGTTCGTCCACTTCCAGGTCTGCCAGTGGTTAAAGACTTGGTTGTAGATATGAATCAGTTCTATGATCAGTACAATAAAATTCATCCGTTCTTGATCAACAACCAGCCTGCGCCACCGAAAGAGCGTTTACAGTCTCCTGAAGAACGTGAACACCTTGATGGTTTATATGAATGTATTCTTTGCGCATGTTGTTCGACTTCATGTCCGTCATTCTGGTGGAACCCTGACAAGTTCTTGGGTCCTTCAGCATTGTTGAATGCTTACCGCTTCATCATTGACTCGCGTGATACTGGAACACAAGAGCGTTTGGCTCGTCTTGACGATCCATTCTCGCTATTCCGTTGTAAAGGTATTATGAACTGTGTATCAGTTTGCCCTAAAGGTCTTAATCCAACTAAAGCTATCGGTCATATCCGTAGTATGTTGTTAGATCAAGCAGGTTAATCTGCTCCAGTTAAAAAAGCACACCTTAGGGTGTGCTTTTTTATGCTTTTAATAGTTGTAAGATAGGTAAGGAATACTAAATGGCTATATGAATAGACAGGAGTAGGGGTGTGAAGTGTTATTAAAAAATATATAATTGATTAAAGTAGAGACGGAATCTTGCTTAAAAGCGATCTAAGTGTGGTGGGATTGTTTGAGTGAGTGATTAAAGCACTAATTGTAGGCTTGAATCTGCAAAGTTGAGATTAAAATGTTATCATATAACGCATATAAAGAGAGCCAGTTTAAATATTGAGCTCTCTTTTGTTATATGTGTGGGCGTGGGGTAGGACTTTGGTCTAGATTGAATCTAATTATGAGATAAAGCACCATATGTTAGATGAAAATGGAGGATATGTATTTCGCTGAGTTATGAGAGGTATGTGTCAAAAAAATCAATTGCAACTGGAGAACATGTTACGATTTGGCACAAAGCTATATTTAAAAAAAGCACTGTATTTGCGTACATTTTTTCAACATCTGAAATTATGTATAAGGTTTATAAATAGATATAAATCGCTTTAGAAAAATTAAGTCGCGTAGTTATTTTTTCTAAGTCGATTTGCAAAAAAATTGCTCGGTCTTGGTCGAGTATATATCAATGAGTGATGATGCCAATGGGGGCGTTATGATTCATTATTCACATTGGGTTATTCCTAATGTAGTGATCACGCCTCATGGCTTATGCCTTATGGGGACTAATGTCATATTACCAATTTGACATTATTAATCATGGGTTCGCTTAAAAAGCATCCTGAAAATGTTTTTGCAATAGGAAATGGGTCCACAAATGCAAGAAGTTGCTGACGCACTGCGTCTTGACACTGAACTTAGCGCTGACAGTGCAGCGTATATTGAAGAACTTTATGAGCAGTATTTGACGGCTCCAGATTCAGTAGGTGCTGACTGGCAGGAATACTTCGGTAAATTCCCTAAAGGTGATCAACCACATAGCAATGTACGTGAGCAATTCCTTTTATTAGGTCGCAACTCAAGTCGCGTTCAACCTGTAATTCAAAGTGCTGTAAGTTCTGAGCATGAGCGTCGTCAAATTGGCGTATTGCAACTAATTGCGGCTTATCGTAACCGTGGTCATCAAAAAGCAAAATTAGATCCACTAGGTTTGGCTAAGCGTGAAATCGTACCTGATCTTGATCTTGCTGCGCATGGTTTGACTCAATCTGATTTAGATACAGTATTTAACACAGGTAACCTTGCAATCGGTAAGAGTGAAGCAACTCTAGCTGAAATGGTTCAGGCGATGGAAGCAACTTATTGTGCTTCTATTGGTGCTGAATACATGCATATTGTTGATACCAAAGAAAAACGCTGGATTCAACAACGCCTTGAAAGTGCAAAAGGTCAATTCGGTTTCACTGCTGAGCAGAAAAAACACGTCTTAGAACGTCTGACAGCAGCTGAAGGTCTGGAAAAATACCTCGGTAATAAATACGTTGGTGCAAAACGCTTTGGTGTAGAAGGTGGTGAATCCTTCATCCCGATGGTGAATGAACTGATTCAACGTGCAGGCTCTGTAGGCTGTAAAGAAGTTGTAATCGGTATGCCGCACCGTGGCCGTTTGAACTTGCTGGTCAACATTATGGGTAAAAACCCGGCTGACCTGTTTGGTGAGTTTGAAGGTAAATCACTGCACAAAAAAGGTTCTGGTGACGTTAAATATCACCAAGGTTTCTCATCTAACGTGATGACACCGGGTGGCGAAGTTCACTTGGCATTGGCATTTAACCCATCTCACTTGGAAATCGTTGGACCTGTAGTTGAAGGTTCTGTACGTGCACGTCAAGTCCGTCGCAAAGACATTGGTGGTGATGATGTATTGCCAATCATTGTTCATGGTGATGCAGCATTTGCAGGTCAAGGTGTAAACCAAGAAACCTTCCAGATGTCACAAACACGTGGTTATACCGTAGGTGGTACAGTTCACATCGTTGTTAACAACCAGGTGGGCTTCACAACTTCTGACCCACGTGATGCACGTTCTACAGAATACTGTACTGATATCGCGAAAATGATTCAGGCACCGATCTTCCATGTCAATGGTGATGATCCTGAAGCTGTATTGTTTGTTTCTCAATTGGCACATGACTTCCGTCATACTTTCCGTAAAGACGTTGTAATTGACATGTTCTGTTACCGTCGTCGTGGTCACAACGAAGCGGATGAGCCAGCTGCAACTCAACCAATGATGTATCAAGTGATTAACAAAAAAGCGACCACTCGTACGCTTTATGCTGACCAACTTGTACAACAAAATGTTCTGGATCGTGCTGCTGCTGATGCAATGGTTGAACAATACCGTTCAGACCTTGAAGCAGGCAAGCATGTTGCCAATGCATTGGTACTTGAACCAAATACCAAAATGTTTGTCGACTGGTCTCCATACTTGGGTCACGAGTACACAGACGTATGGGATACATCATTCCCAATCGAACGCTTGAAAGAACTCGGTACCAAAATGCGTGAGCTTCCAGAAGGCTTCGTTATGCAGCGTCAGGTTGCAAAAGTGATTGACGACCGTCTGAAAATGCAAACTGGCGAAATGCCGCTGAACTGGGGGGCTGCAGAAACTTTAGCGTATGCAACTATTCTAGATGAAGGCTTCCTGGTTCGTTTAACTGGTGAAGACGTGGGTCGTGGTACTTTCTCACACCGTCATGCGAAATTGCATAACCAGGTAGACGGTTCAACTTACATTCCATTATGTAACCTGAAAGAAAACCAGCCACGTACAGCAATTTATGACTCTTTATTGTCAGAAATGGCGGTACTTGCATTTGAATACGGTTATGCAACGACTCTTCCTAAGAGCTTGATTATCTGGGAAGCTCAGTTCGGTGATTTCGCTAACTGTGCGCAAGTTGTAATTGACCAGTTCATCGCATCTGGTGAAACTAAATGGGAACGCGTATGTGGTTTAACTATGCTTCTTCCACATGGTTTTGAAGGTCAAGGTCCAGAGCATTCATCTGCACGTTTAGAACGTTTCTTACAGCTTTGTGCTGAAGACAACATGCAAGTGATGACACCGACTACACCAGCGCAAATTTTCCATGCGATGCGTCGTCAAGCACTTCGTCCAATCCGCAAACCAATGATCATCATGTCACCGAAGTCATTGCTTCGTCACAAACTTGCAACCTCTACGCTTGAAGAGCTTGCAAATGGTTCATTCCAGACTGTGATTGACGAAATCGACAACATCAACAAATCTGATGTAACTCGTTTGGTGCTTTGTGGTGGTAAGGTTTATTACGATTTACTTGAAAAACGTCGTGAACAGGAATTAAACAACACTGCAATCGTTCGTATCGAACAATTGTACCCATATCCAGAACAACGTATTGCTGAAGTACTTGCTTCTTATCCAAATCTAAAAGAAGTGGTTTGGACTCAAGAAGAGCCGAAAAACCAAGGTGCTTGGTTATTCATTGCTCCTCGTTTATATGACGATGTAATGAAAACAGGTAAACAGGTACGTGTTAGCTACGCAGGTCGTCCAGCTTCTGCTGCGCCAGCTTGCGGTTCACCATATTTGCATGCAAAACAACAAGCTCAGCTGGTAAATGACGCATTAGCGATTGCAGCTGAACAATCAGGAGATTCTAAGTAATGGCAACCGAAATTAAAGCACCGGTATTCCCAGAGTCAGTTGCAGACGGTACGATTGCAACTTGGCACAAACAACCAGGTGAAGCTGTATCACGTGATGAAGTGATCTGCGATATTGAAACTGATAAAGTTGTTTTAGAAGTTGTTGCTCCTGCTGACGGTACAATTGCGTCAATCATTAAAAATGAAGGCGATACAGTGCTTTCTGCTGAAGTGATTGCACAGTTTGAAGAGGGCGCTGTTTCTGGCGCTGCTCAAACTCAAGCAGTTCAATCTGAAGAGAAAGTTGAACAAGCGGCTGCACAAACTCAAGCGGGTAATGCACCTGTTGTTGAGCGTGCTCAACCTGTTGCTGATCAAGCTCCAGCAGTGCGTAAAGCATTGACTGAAACTGGTATTGCAGCGAGCGATGTAGCTGGTACTGGTCGCGGTGGCCGCATCACTAAAGAAGATGTTGCAAACCATCAAGCTAAACCTGCTGCTGCGCCGTTAAGCGTTGCTGTTGGTGAACGTATCGAAAAACGTGTTCCTATGACTCGTCTTCGTAAACGTGTTGCTGAACGTTTACTTGCTGCAACTCAATCAACAGCAATGTTGACTACGTTCAACGAAGTGAACATGAAACCAATCATGGAAATGCGTGCTCAATATAAAGACGCATTTGAAAAACGTCATGGTGCACGTTTAGGCTTCATGTCATTCTTCGTTAAAGCAGCGACTGAAGCACTGAAACGCTACCCTGCTGTAAATGCGTCTATCGATGGTGATGACATTGTTTATCACGGTTACTATGACATCGGTGTAGCTGTATCAAGCGACCGTGGTCTAGTGGTTCCTGTATTACGTGATACTGACCGTATGAACTATGCTGAAGTAGAAAACGGTATTCGCGCTTATGCTGTTAAGGCACGTGACGGTAAGTTGGGCATTGAAGACATGACTGGCGGTACATTCACTATTACTAACGGTGGTACTTTTGGTTCATTGCTTTCTACCCCAATTTTGAACACACCACAAACAGCAATCTTGGGTATGCACAAAATCCAAGACCGTCCTATGGCAGTGAATGGTCAAGTAGAAATCTTGCCAATGATGTATCTAGCACTTTCTTATGACCACCGTTTAATTGATGGTAAAGAAGCTGTAGGTTTCCTTGTAGCAATCAAAGAATTGTTAGAAGAACCTGCTCGTCTTATCCTTGATCTTTAATTTTATAGAATAAATCCATGGGCTTAGAGCGATCCTCTAAGCCCATTTTTGGAGAGCATAATGTCTCAACAATTTGATTTAGTAGTAATTGGCGGTGGACCAGGTGGTTATGAAGCTGCAATTCGTGCAGCTCAACTTGGTTTTAAAGTTGCGTGTATCGAAAAACGTATTCATAAAGGCAAACCTTCTTTAGGTGGTACTTGCTTAAACGTGGGTTGTATCCCGTCTAAGGCATTACTTGATTCTTCACACCGTTATGAAGACACCGTAAAACATTTAGATGATCACGGTATTACCACTGGTGAAGTAAGTTTCGACTTGTCTAAGCTTCTTGCACGTAAAGATAAAATCGTTGATCAGTTGACTGGCGGTATTGACCAGTTATTAAAAGGTAACGGTGTTGAATGGTTAAAAGGTACTGGTAAATTACTGGCAGGTAAAAAAGTTGAGTTCGTTTCTCACGAAGGTGAAACTCAAGTTTTAGAGCCTAAGTATGTCATTCTTGCCACTGGTTCTGTGCCAGTAAATATTCCTGTAGCTCCTGTTGATCAAGACATCATTGTTGATTCAACTGGCGCGCTTGAATTCCCAGAAGTGCCTAAACGTTTAGGTGTTATTGGTGCAGGCGTGATTGGTCTTGAGCTTGGTTCAGTATGGCGTCGTTTAGGTGCAGAAGTTGTTGTATTTGAAGCAATGGATGCATTCTTGCCAATGGCTGATAAAGCATTGGCAAAAGACTTCCAGAAACTGTTAACTAAGCAAGGTCTTGATATCCGTGTAGGCGCGAAAGTGTCTGGTACTGAAATTAACGGTCGTGAAGTAACTGTTAAGTACACTCAAGGCGGTGAAGACAAAGAGCAAACTTTCGATAAGTTGATCGTTTGTGTAGGCCGTCGTGCTTATGCTGAAGGTTTATTGGCAGATGATTGTGGCATTAAACTGACTGAACGCGGTCTGGTTGAAGTGAACGATTGGTGTGCGACTTCTGTGGAAGGCGTATATGCAATTGGTGACTTGGTACGTGGTCCAATGCTTGCACACAAAGCAATGGAAGAAGGCGTAATGGCTGTAGAGCGTATTCATGGTCATGCTGCACAAGTGAACTACGACACGATTATTTCTGTTATCTATACTCACCCGGAAGCAGCGTGGGTCGGTTTAACAGAAGAGCAAGCCAAAGAAAAAGGCCACGAAGTTAAAACTGGTCAATTCGGTTTTGCTGTAAATGGCCGTGCTTTAGCTGCGGGCGAAGGTGCTGGTTTCGTGAAGTTTGTTGCTGATGCAAAAACTGACCGTTTACTTGGTATGCATGTGATTGGACCAGCTGCGTCTGATATCGTACACCAAGGTATGATTGCACTTGAGTTTGTATCTTCAGTTGAAGATTTACAGTTGATGACTTTTGGTCATCCAACCTTCTCTGAAGTGGTTCATGAAGCTGCACTTGCAGTTGATGGACGAGCGATTCACGCGATTCAACGTAAGCGTAAGTAAGACAAAAAAGAGCGGCTTAGGTCGCTCTTTTTACATTTGATAGTTGTTTTTATTAGAACAATCATCTAAAAATAAAGATAAGAATCATTTTAAGTTCTCAAAATACCAATATTGATTGATGTGAACCAAAAGATATTGGTGAACGTAATAACAAAGTCAAATAAGTACTAAAAGGTTGTTCAATGAATTTACATGAGTATCAAGCAAAAACGTTATTAAAAAAATATGGGATGCCGGTTCAAGAGGGTATCTTGGCAACAAATGCAGAAGAAACCGTAAAAGCTTTTGAGCAGCTTGGTGGTAAATTTGCAGTACTCAAAGCCCAAGTACATGCCGGGGGACGCGGTAAGGCTGGTGGGGTAAAAGTGGTGAAGTCTGCACAAGAAGCTGAAGACTATGCCAATCAGATCATTGGTACTCGTTTAGTGACTTATCAGACGGATGCCAATGGACAACCAGTCAACAGCATTTTAGTCTCTGAAGATGTTTATCCGGTTGAACGCGAGCTGTATCTTGGTGCAGTGGTCGACCGTTCCAGCCGTCGCGTAACTTTTATGGCATCGACTGAAGGTGGGGTCGAAATTGAAAAAGTGGCTGAAGAAACCCCAGAAAAAATTATAAAAGTCGAAGTCGATCCATTGGTTGGACTGATGCCATTTCAAGCTCGTGAAGTGGCTTTTGCTCTTCATTTGAAAGATGGTCAGATCAATCAGTTTGTCAAAATTATGACTGCAGCTTATCAGGCATTTATTGAAAATGATTTTGCCCTATTTGAGATTAACCCCCTTTCAGTTCGTGAAAATGGTGACATCTTATGTGTGGATGCCAAAGTCGGGATCGACTCTAACGCCTTATACCGTTTACCCGAAATTGTAGCGATGCGTGACAAGTCTCAGGAAAATGAACGCGAATTAAAAGCTTCAGAACATGACCTGAATTATGTAGCCTTAAAAGGTAACATTGGATGTATGGTCAATGGAGCGGGGCTTGCTATGGCAACTATGGACATCATCAAACTGTATGGTGGTCAGCCTGCGAACTTCCTTGATGTTGGCGGTGGTGCAACCAAAGAGCGCGTCATTGAAGCGTTTAAAATTATTTTGGCAGACAGCTCGGTACAAGGGGTTTTAATTAATATTTTTGGTGGAATTGTACGTTGTGACATGATTGCTGAAGCCATTATTGCAGCGGTCCAGGAAGTTCATGTAACCGTGCCGGTCGTTGTGCGTTTGGAAGGAAATAACGCAGAACTGGGTGCCAGGTTATTGGATGAATCTGGACTCACGTTAATCTCTGCATCAGGTTTAGCTGATGCAGCAGAAAAAATTGTTGCTGCGGTAAAAGCTTAAGGAGTATCAATCATGAGCGTATTAATTAATAAAGACACCAAAGTATTGGTACAAGGTTTTACCGGTAAAAATGGTACGTTTCACTCAGAGCAAGCATTGGCTTATGGTACCAAAGTCGTCGGTGGTGTAACGCCCGGTAAGGGGGGGAAAAGCCATTTAAACCTACCTGTATTCAACACCATGAAAGATGCAGTCAAAGAAACAGGCGCAGATGCCTCGGTCATTTATGTACCTGCACCATTTGTATTGGATTCAATTGTAGAGGCAGTAGATTCTGGGATTGAACTTATTGTTGTAATTACTGAAGGTGTGCCGACTTTAGATATGTTAAAGGCCAAGCGTTATCTTGAAACCAATGGCAATGGTGCGCGTTTAATCGGTCCAAACTGTCCGGGTATTATTACCCCGGGAGAATGTAAAATCGGCATTATGCCAGGACATATTCATCAGCCAGGTAAAATCGGAATTATCTCGCGTTCGGGTACACTAACCTATGAAGCTGTAGCTCAGACTACAAAGCTCGGTTTAGGTCAGTCAACCTGTATTGGCATTGGGGGAGACCCAATTCCAGGCATGAACCAGATTGATTGCTTGAAGTTGTTCCAAGAAGACCCGCAGACCGAAGCCATTATCATGATTGGTGAAATTGGCGGTAGCGCAGAAGAGGAAGCAGCTGAATATATTCAGTCTCATGTCACCAAGCCAGTTGTGGGCTATATTGCAGGTGTGACTGCACCAAAAGGTAAGCGTATGGGGCATGCAGGTGCAATTATTTCTGGCGGTAAGGGTACAGCAGAAGAAAAATTTGCAGCCTTTGAAAAAGCGGGTATGGCTTATACGCGTAGTCCTGCAGAGCTCGGATCAACCATGCTAGAAGTTTTAAAACGCCAAAACCTGGCCTGAGTCAATCAATAAACTTGAAAGCTCTCAATTGAGGGCTTTTTATTTTATGGTCTTTGATAAGCAGTATCTGACATTGAAAAAACTTCATATAAAAAATGAGAAACCAGACTTTTTGCAAAATCACTTTTTAAATTATTTCAATGTTGTAAATTACAGTAATCAAATTCATGCCTAAACCTATACCTTTACATCGACTATAGTAAAGTGTAGCAAGAATTTTGAAGAATCTTTAATTTACCATTTACCTGCTCAATTCGAAAACGATGTTTGCCCTGAACCGTACCGGGTTTGTCGGAGACCAACTTTCCTGAGAGAATGTTCCGATGAAAAAACCAAAATATACCCCTGAAATCAGAGATAGAGCGGTTCAATTATTGATTGAATCCGAAAAAGATTATCCATCGAATTGGGCTGCAATCACTGCTATTGCTCCCAAGATAGGTTGTACTCCTGAAACACTGCGTGTTTGGTATTTAAAACATCTCGATCAACAAAATCCTATCAAAGTACAGCAGCTTTCAGATCAAGAAAAAATGAAGCAGATGGAACGTGAAATCAAAGAATTAAAGCGTGCCAATGAAATTCTACGTAAAGCAGCTGCTTTTTTCGCCCAGGCGGAGCTCGACCGCCCACACAAATAATGGTGGATTTCATCCATAACAATAAAGACTTATATGGTGTTGATGCGATTTGTAGGATTTTACCGATCGCAGCTTCAACCTATTA
>NZ_VPCP01000051.1:0-25398 GCF_013418145.1 Acinetobacter sp. YH12201
AAAGTCGTTTGAATGATTTCTTCTTGGTCTACGTGCCATAAAATACTCCATATATTGATGTTTATAACATCATTTGAGGAGCAGAATATCACTTATAGGAGTTGTTCAAATTTCCGGATCCATCTCTCACCTTAACTACCAACTCAACCGAATCATCTATTGCATCAACTTGATACCCTCTTTTTTGAAATCCAAAGTATCACCACTCGATCCACAGCCAAGTCCAAAATCTTTAATTGTGTAGGTAAATACTTAAAAAGGTTCGTACAAACTCTGCATGTCAACTCGGTATGTATTATCAAAAAAAAATTTGAGCATTATTATTGTAATAATCAGCTGTACTCATCCCTAACCTATTCATTCTAATCAGCTATGTGAACATCATAATAGAAACATGATATTTTTTGCCAACTCACAAATATAGCTAACTAATAGTGAGTATCCACTCGAGGAGGAAAATTTGAAACTTTCAATAATAAATAAACTTTAAAAACAAGAAAAAAATGATGCCTCCTGCCATATTCAAAAACTCTAAATATACGTGAATATTACTGTATTATTTTTATTCAATAGCACACATGGATCTGACATCTGAACTACTTTTGAAGTTTCCAGCAACACAGATAAGTACTCTAAAAAATTTCAAAAAAAGCAGAATCACCATTCATCCACAGGCGTATGGTTTCAACTTATGCTACTTAAATATGTTTAAAAATCTCACTGCAGATTTAGATATTTCTAATCGTATAAAAGAACTCCATGTCTGGAAAACTTCAGAATTTGATGGCTACTCCATTTTCAATAATATTCACTTATATCTTAGCTATTTAAAGCAAGATATTAATGAAGTCACTTTAATTATTCACCATCAACAATCTTTTTCAGATGATGAGTTAGCATTTCTGATGGAGTTATGCAGTCGTGAATTTATTCAATTCATCAAATCTACAAAATTTGATATTCGGTCGTTAAATCCACGAAAAACATTGCATTTAATTAACACACATCTTTCACGTCAAACACTATTAATCCTTAACAAACAATCATCTTTAAAACCACATCATCAAATGAGTCTGGAACTGCTAGCACAACTACTTGCATGTTCTCGAAATCAACTGAATCAGCGGATTAAAAATATTAATCAACAGCGCACACATATTTTTAATGAATTATCACTCAACAGCAGATGTGTAAAAGAACTCATTGATCACTCTGATAGTTGCCTAAGTACAGAAAAAATTTGGAGATCATAGTGTCGAACGATCTAAACGAGCATATTGATTTGCCAGTTATTTCACTGCAAAAAACACTAGAAAAACTGTTTGGTGATGAGCAATTTGAACGTGCACAACACATCAACTTTGTAATTAAACTATTGTCTTTGCAACAGGCTGACAACTTTCTAGATGGTCTCAATCTCGATTACTTTAACGTCGATGTAGAATTTCAGTCAAATCTGCCCAAACCTTCAGTAATCTCTTTTTCTAAAAAAGTTAAGATCAGCAATCTACCGATCACTTCATATATCAATTCAGTTGCGCAATTATCTGAGTCACAAACTCATGCGCAACATTGGAATATTCTAGTTTTAAAAGCGGCAATTTATTTAATTGCTCTTCCTGAGCTTAAACCAGAGCTTTTTAAACAAGCACACACAGAACACTTCAATACCGTAAAGCGCTTATTCCAGCGCTTTAGAACTGCAAATAAAAATTTAGATACTGAAAAAAAATATCAAAATACAGAAGAGTATCAACGTCTCTGGAGTACCTATCTTCAAGATCCAACACAGAGCTTAGAACAATTTATTCAACATCTGATCACATTAGATACGGATGAATTGCCGGAGTTTGATCGCAATCTACTCAATGATATTCGCATTACTTTTAACTACGTTTTAAAAAACAAAGCGAAGATTGCACGTGCAAGTATCGATACACAGCTTCAACATCAGTTTCTTGATGAAGAACAATTCATTGAAGAAAGTATCGAAATCAAAAAAGGGGCTAAATCTAAAGCACTGAATATAGAAACCTTAATTGATGAGCCGATTAATCGGCAAATTGTTGTCAATCCAACTGACGTCACACCACTCGCAGCACATTCAGAAACGAGTCAAAGCTATGTTCTACCGCTTGTTGCAAAACATATTCAACGCAAAGAACATTTACTCACGTCGAGTAGTTTTTTTCCGAATCCATCTAGCGTGAACCATCTACTGAAAAGACTTCATGTGGACTACTCTGAATATCAAAATAAAAGTGCTTTGATCCTAATGCTCGCATTTTTGACCGGTAATAGTGTGAATGAGTGGCTATATATACAAAGCAAGCGAGCTAAAAACTTAAATAACCGCCAAAAAATGATCAATAAAAATGATCAATTCTTCTTAAGCAGTAAATTTAATGTATTTGAGAACCGAGATTTTGAGTATTCAAAAAGCTTGCTTAATCAGACGATCTATTTAGACATTCCAATCCCGAATCTATTCATTGAGGATCTCCGCAAAATGGATTCGGTTAGTTTCGATGATATACAACAATATTTACGCAAATTAAGACAAGAATTATTGATTCCAAAACTGTCTGTCGTAAAGGTGAGTTCTCTACTGCATCATACGGTTCTTGCAAAAACAGGGAATAAACAACTCGCAGATTTAATCACAGGGATTGATGCCAATCAGTCATCATCTGTTTCTTATTGTCATCAGAATATCCTACGATTACATGCACAATATATTGATATTCTAAAATCACTTTGTGCAGAGGTAGCAAGCACATATGAAAGCTGTGTACGTTCGCTCCCTGATTTAATAACTCATTTTGGTAGTCGTAAAGCTCCAAAACCACAGGTCATTACAGAGATTTTTTCTGTATTGAAATTTAATATTTTTTCACAAGCTGAAGACGATCTGATTGTCATTTTTAATCATTACAATCTCTGGCTGTGGCATATCCTCCTTCTTTTTACAGCAGCACGCCCCGTTGCTGAATTCCCTGGATTTCTTAAAAACTTTAATTTAAAACGCCAAATTTTGATGGTTTCAGACAAAGAAGTAGGCGGCCGCAATGGATTCGGACGCCTCATTCCGCTTTGTCCATTTCTAGTTGAAGAAATAAAAAAATTCCTTAATTTTTTAAAATATTTTTCAACTCAAATCATGATGAGTCAACCAGCTTTAAGCGATGTCATACAACGAATCAAAACGAGTAAGCTCCCCCTCTTGGGGATCATCCAAAACAATGATTGGATACCGCTAAGCCCATCTTTAGTAAAAAACTTTCATCCCGAATTAGGTCTTGATCATGCTAACTGGCATCGCCACACAGCTCGTGCTTTTTTAACTCATAAAATTACCGAACCTGAGATTTTAGCTCTCTTTGGGCATGAACTCATGCAACAAGAAGCAGCACATCCTTTTTCCAGTTTATCCCTATCTCAATTTTCTAAAATTGCGAATGTTTTAGAGCAAATGAAAGATCAATTTAAAATTAGCGGGATTGAAGTAAATGTCATCATTCAATAAAAAAATCCAAAAAAAACGCTATGCTGAAGATAGACGTCAACTTCAACGTAATGAATTAGAAAAGACTCTACGAGCTGATGCAGAACAAGAGCTCCGACAATACTTTGATGAACAAAAATTCTCAACTGAGGACTTAATTCAAGCTTATCCTGCGATTTATGAGTTTATTAAACGTAAAGCACCAAATTTGGCTTGGAAAAAATATGCACATGAATTCTTCCGAACATATATCAAAGACCTCAATAAGAGCAATAACCTAGACTTCCCATTACCGTATCTCACCTTTGAGATGAAACGCGATGAACCAATTTTCACTTTGGATTGGATCCAGGCCGGTCATGAAATTGACATCATTATAGAAAAACTTTGGGATTATTGGATTCTTGCTCAAGATAGTTCCGCTTTTTCTAATAATGAAATTATTGGGAATATTCTGCTTTGCTCAATGTTATACGGTGGATTAAATCAAACATCCTCATTAAATGCTTTGCTCGAACATTTAAAAAACCCTGCAAAAATCCAAAAAATTTGCGATTTTAATATCATCTTTTTAGAGCCACTTTCTCCAAGCTATGGCGATCTATTTGTTGATGAAAAAACAATTCGAAAATCACGTAATTTTATCCCAGATCAGCTGACAAGACTTTGGCTCATTCATTTTAATACAAGACAAATTCGTGACATCAGTCTAGATGTGAATGCGTATCTGCACCTCATTTTTCAAAAAATAAAACATCCATACACCAACGAGACTTTTAAGTTTTTACGTGACTACGCCAATTTTAATTGGCTACAACTACAGAATGCAGATATTGATCCTGCCCTCTCACAATGTTTGTTAGAAAACACTCTCACGTGTGGTTTATCAGAACATGAGTTTGAAAACTTTGCATTCCCAAAATTTAAAACTCAATTAAGTGATGAAATCGAACGAAATGTCTCTTCTACAGCCAAAGTCCTACCAGATCTCAATACGTCTGAAGCGGTAGAGAATGTGATATTTATTCATAAAAACTTGCTGAAAATAATTCGCACATCATCAACGGACCAACCTATTGCTGAACTCATTATTGATTTTTGCCTGCGTCACCAAAAGCAGTTTAATGAGTTTTCTAAACGTATTATTTTGTGGCTCATCAGTCTCTATCTACCAAGTTCAGAGCAAATAAAAAAATTATCAGCCACCTTTGATTTTGATACAACTCAGTACACGAAGGTATTTCAAGATAATCAAAAACTCGCAGATAGTTCAATCTATACATATTACACCCGGATCGCAGAACCGTTTTTAACTCATGCCTTACAATACTTCGATGCCGACGATGACATTAATGATCTGCTGAACAAAATCTATCAACAAATCATTAGCAATACACGACTTGCTGATGAAGCAGATCGACCTGAGTTTAAAAAATCTAAAGACCAAACAATCCGCATGTTGAAACGCTTTCACACCTTTCAACAAATTGTTTTTCAAGCGGAAGATTTCGAACTTGAATTTATTGCATCGCAAAGTAGACCTCGTGCACGCATCATTGGTCATACAGCCTTCCAGGTCATATTAAAGAAGTTAAATCAGCTCTTACATGACCAATCCATCTCAGACCATCACTATAAATTATTAAAAATTATTTATATTTTGGCTTACCGTACTGGTATGCGTATTAACGAAATACTCGGGTTACGTGTAAAAGATATCGAGGGTTTAAATCAATTTTCTATCTGGGTTCAACCTTATGGTTCAAAAAAACAAGGGAATCAACATCTGCTCAAAACGGATAGTGCGGAACGGATTGTGCCTGCATACGCTTTGCTAAAAGATGATGAGTACCAATTCTTTAGCGATTTTGTTGTTGAAAAACGTTTAGAGAATAAGAAAAGTTTATATTTATTCAGCAACTTGAATGAAAATAAAAAACTGAATAAACACACTGTCACCGTACCCCTAAAACTGATATTAAATCAGATCTTTAAAGGGCATCATTACTCCTTTCACTCTTTTCGTCACACTGCAGCGAATCATTTATCGCTTTTACTGAACTGTGAATATGCACCACTTGTGCAAAAGCTAACCGACTATAGCGAAAACGAATATCAAAAAATTCGAGCTGAGCTACTTCAAAATCAACATGGACAAAACCATTGGTTTGTTATTGCACATCTCTTAGGACATATAGAGCCAGTTGAAACATTCAAAAGCTATATTCATTTAAGTTATCTGATCGCTGGTCAAAAACTACTAAAACATCATCCAGATATGCCTAATGAATTGGCTAAAAAAATTATGGGACACAATGCAACGTTTAAAAATTTGCAAATAACAAATGATGAAAAAGACTTTAATTTTGAAAAATACCAGGCCGTTCTAGCAACTATATTATTGAACGATCAAACAAAATGGCTTCAAAGTAATGCTACTGACATTTTAGATGAACTGTCGTTACAAATAGATCAATCCCATGATTTTTTTGCTTTCTTTGTTGGAACAGAAGATTCTAAAATTTCACTTCAACGCTTCTATGAAACGCTCAATATATTGGAGACTACTAAAGATCCTAAAAGTACAGCTCAACGTATGTGCTTGCCAGAAGAACTCGTCAATTATTGGTATGAAAATGCTCTAAATTTAGCAAACATTAAATCAAAAAAAGGAAATCCTCGTTTATTTAGTATTGATAGCTCAACCCACTTAAAACCAGCAATGCTTGATAGCGCTGAAGAGCTTCATGCGGTGACTTATTTTTTTGAACATCTACAGAAAATAGCTCGTAAAAATCCAATACAAATTACATGCGTCCTGAATATATTTTTGAATCGAGTGACCGCATCACACACAGGTATCCATTATCGCTGGAAGGATATCGATCAACTCGAACATTTTTACTCCCAAGTTAAGGCTTTATTTCCTGCCAAATTTTGGCACTTACTTGGACAAGATTTGCAAACAAAGTTAGATGCTAAACAACAGCCTCAACTTTTCAAATTAGCAAAAGCATCAACAGATAAACATCCATCGACTCTAGAAGAGTTTCCTCGTCTACAACTCTACTCAGTAAAAGATGGTCATGCTCTTGCTGCATTTAAATTTTGCTTACATCTAGCATGTATTGGTCGCCCACTACCTATTCAGCTTAATGGATTAGATTACATGTCACCTGATACCGTACGTAAGCCTATAACTGTATTTCACCAAGAGGAACTTATTGAAACTGATTAAATCACCGATTCTGGACTGCTCCCAGTATCCTAGACACGAGACAGCCTCATTTTGAAGCTGCCTCAAATGCTTCTGGGCTCATTCCTTAACTGACCGGCATTGTGGTAGGTATCGGGCTTTCATCATTTAATTTAGGAAGTGAGCAAATTACGCAGGACATAGTGCAAGATCCCACCAGCCTTAAAGTATTCCACCTCATTCAAGGTATCAATGCGACACAACACTTGAAAATGGTTACACGTACCATCGGTATGTTGCACATCTACTTCCAGCATTTGATGTGGATAAATATCATCCGACAAGCCTAAAATTGACAGTGTTTCATGTCCGGTTAGATTCAAGATCTGCCGGTTCTGACCCTCCACAAACTGTAAAGGTAACACCCCCATGCCGACCAGATTGGAACGGTGAATCCGCTCAAAACTTTCAGCAATCACTGCTTTCACCCCCAATAGGTTGGTGCCTTTGGCCGCCCAGTCACGTGAAGAACCAGTGCCATATTCTTTCCCGGCAATAATCACTAGCGGGGTTTGTTCTGCCTGATAGCGCATTGCCGCATCATAAATCGAGAGTTTTTCTGCACTTGGAATATGCAGAGTATTGCCACCTTCCTCCCCACCCAGCATTTCGTTTTTGATGCGGATATTGGCAAAGGTGCCTCGCATCATCACCTCATGGTTGCCACGGCGGGATCCATAAGAGTTAAAGTCTTTTGCATCAACCCCCTGTTGCTGCAAATATCGTCCGGCAGGACTATCTTTTTTGATGTTGCCTGCAGAGGAAATATGGTCCGTCGTGACTGAATCTCCCAATACAGCCAAAATCCGTGCCTGTTTGATCTGCTGAATTGGTCGCACCGGCTGATCAATTTCTGCAAAAAAGGGTGGATGTCGGATATAGGTGGATTGCTCATCCCAAGCATAGGTTTGACTTTGTGGAATCTGGATCGCTTTCCACTTGGCATCGCCTTCAAACACTTCCGCATATTCTTTATGAAACATCTCGGTATTCACGTTCTGCAGTGCGGCATCGATTTCCACCTGTGTCGGCCAGATATCTTTTAAATAAACCGCTTGCCCATCAAAGCCTTCACCTATCGGCTCAGCAGTGAGATCAGTTCGAATATTCCCGACCAAACCATAGGCAACTACCAAGGGTGGCGAGGCGAGCCAGTTGGTTTTCACCAAAGGATGCACTCGTCCTTCAAAGTTACGGTTTCCAGAAAGCACTGAGGCTACATTCAAATCGAAACATTGCACAGCTTCTTCAATCGCTTCAGGTAAAGGTCCCGAATTACCAATACAAGTGGTACAACCATAACCTACCAGGTTATAACCCAGTTGATTCAAATAAGGCGTCAACCCTGCTGCATTGAGATAATCGGTAACTACTTTGGAACCTGGAGCCAGTGAACTTTTCACCCAGGGTTTCCGCTGCAAACCTTTTTCGATTGCCTTTTTGGCCAATAGCCCTGCTGCCAACATGACACTGGGATTCGAAGTATTGGTACAGGAGGTAATCGCTGAAATCACCACATCACCATGCTGCAACGGATATTTTTTACCCTCAATCATACAAAAAACATTTTCATGTGGCAGGTTGGCCTGTTTTGCTTCAACAGCCGTACCTCCCCCTCCTTCATTTTCCAGACGCTCTTTTTCTTCTTTGACCGGTTTCAAGGTCAGATCCATGAAAGCATCAAAGGTTTTCGGCACTTGTGACAAGAGTACACGATCCTGTGGGCGTTTCGGACCCGCCAGGCTGGCTTCAACCGTCGACATATCTAAAGCCAGAGTGTCGGTAAAGATTGGTTCATCCCCCGGATTGCGCCATAATCCTTGCAACTTGCTATAGGCCTCTACCAAGGCAATTCTTTCCGGCTGACGTCCAGTTAAACGTAAATAGGAAAGCGTCACCTCATCAACCGGGAAAAAGCCACAGGTAGCGCCATATTCGGGTGCCATATTGGCAATCGTGGCACGATCCGCCAAGGGTAAATCGGCCAGGCCATCACCATAAAATTCGACAAATTTTCCAACTACGCCTTTTTGGCGCAGCATCTGGGTAATGGTCAGCACCAGATCAGTTGCTGTAATCCCTTCTTTGAGTTTACCGGTGAGCTTAAAGCCGATAACTTCCGGAATCAGCATGGAGATCGGTTGGCCCAGCATGGCCGCTTCCGCCTCGATACCGCCTACCCCCCAGCCTAACACGCCTAAGCCATTGATCATGGTGGTATGTGAGTCAGTACCAACTAATGTATCAGGAAAGGCAAAGCGCTGACCATCGACCTCATTACTCCAGACCACTTGTGCTAGATATTCCAAATTGACCTGATGGCAAATCCCGGTTCCTGGCGGCACCACGCGAAACTGATTGAGCGCAGCCTGCCCCCAACGTAGAAACTGGTAGCGCTCGCCATTGCGTTGCATCTCAATTGCGACATTCTGCTCAAAAGCTTGCGGGCTGGCAAAGTAATCGACCATAACTGAGTGATCGATGACTAAATCCACCGGTGACAGCGGATTAATTTTTTCCGGGTCACCCCCGGCTTTGGCCACTACGGCACGCATCGCGGCAAGATCAACCACTGCGGGAACACCGGTAAAATCCTGCATCAGCACCCGTGCCGGACGATACTGGATTTCCTGTTCTGAGGTTCGGTTGTTTAGCCACCCTGCCAATGCATGAATATGCTCGGTTTTCACCGTGAGCTGATCTTCAAAACGTAGTAAATTTTCCAGCAAGACTTTTAAAGATTTTGGTAGTCGGGACAGGTCACCTAACTGCACTTGCAATTTAGACAGGTTGAAAATCTGATAGTGTTCTGAACCGACGGTTAATGTTTCTAAAGTATTAAAACTATTGATATTACTATACTTAGCCATCTAGTTTCCCTCCGGCTTGATATGCTATTTTTATGATCACAGTCAACCATTCCTTTACTTACTGTATGCTAACTGCACGGCGGGTTTGTTATTATTTATTATCAGATTGCGCTAGGCAGTTAAATGCAGGGCTGCCAGGAAATTTTGCCAGAGAGTTGCCAACAGTTCAGATCTGGCTGCCAATTACGTAAGGAGATTAAGGTAAATTGAACCGCGTATTTTAACTGTATTTTCAGAGTGATTTCAGATCACTACGTAGCTAGGGCTTTTACAGATCGAAATGATAAAGTCATAAATTGCTTTTCAAAAAAAAAGAAACTAATATGTTTCTTACAGGACCTAAAAGCAATAAATGTATCTACAATGAATAAGTCTTTACTTCAGCAAATCAAAAAAAGACGAACCCAATTGGGCTTAAAGCAAGTTGATATGCAATCCCGTACAGGCATTTCAAGACAGCAGTACCAAAAACTGGAAAGTCAGGGCAACCCTCGATTAGAGACCTTAGAAATTATAGCGGCAGGATTAAATGCTCAACTGATGCTCATCCCTGATGATAAGGTTCATTTGATCAGACAATTATTGAATGATGAAATTAAAGTCACTATTGAAGATCAGGATGACTTAATGACTAACCCATGGAAGGGTCTTCTCGGAGGAGAGGAACCATGAATACTGTTGCCGTCCTGAAATTAACATTACATCACGGTATCGTTGGATACTTGGCAGGATTTCAGAGCGGAAAAAATATTCTGGTTTTTACAGATTCTTTCCGCTTTGATCAGCAACGTCCGACCTTGAGCCTGCTGACTTCCCCCTTGTATCCTCAAGCGGATAAAATTTTAGAAAAGACCTATGTTACACATCAGCGCTTACACCCCTTGCTATCAAACTTGCTACCAGAAGGTGCATTACGTGAACTGATTGCACAAAGCCTCAAAGTACATATAGACAATGAATTTCAGTTATTGGCAGCTTTAGGTCATGATTTACCTGGAGCACTCATTGCGACTCCATTAGATCCAGAAGAAATTCCAGATGAAATAAAATTCAAACTGCAGATCTCGAATCCAGATCAAATTTTAAAGCAAGAGATTCGAACAGATAATAAGTTTTCCTTGGCCGGCGTCCAAATGAAGTTTTCCATGAAAGCCAAAGATGGGCGTTTTACACTAGCACAGGCAACGGAAACGACTCTACTCGGGGACTGGATTATCAAAACTCCTTCTTCCAGACATGCTTTTGTTCCGCTAAATGAATATTCTATGATGACCCTTGCCAAAACGGTCGGAATAGATGTCCCTGAGATTCGCTTGGTGGATATGGCCCTTTTACAAGACCTTCCACCATTAAATTTACCCCAAGAGCAATATGCTTTCGCAATCAAAAGATTTGATAGACAGAGTACTGCTGATACTACAGAGCTTATTCACATCGAAGACTTTGCTCAGATCTTCGGTGCATATCCACAGCAGAAATACAGCACCACAAATTATGAGCAGATAGGAAAGATCATTTATCAATTTTCAGATAACAAAATTCTTGATATTCAGCAATTTGCCAGCCGCTTACTTGTCAATATTTTGCTCGCCAATGGAGATGCACACTTAAAAAACTGGAGTATGATTTATCAGGACAAAAGAACACCAAGATTATCTCCCGCATACGATATATTGATGACTAGTGTATATATTGAAAATGAGCGTCATTTCGCATTGAATCTTGCTAAAAATAAAGATTGGTATTTAGCTGAGATGAAACACTTTGAACAATGGGCTGAAAAAGTCGGTGTTCCATGGCGTGTTATTGAAAAACAACTTCACGCGATCATGGACAAAGCACGGTCAGTATGGCCAGTGCTATTACTAGACTTACCTATGATTTCTGCTCATAAAGAAAAATTAAGAGAACATTGGAAAAAATTGCATCCAGACTTTCAGATACTTACAGATGATTAGGGTAATCTGAAACCAAACTAAAATTTCTCAAACAAGTTCATCACGTCATTTTCCGTCAGTTTCGCTTCGCCCTCATGATCGGTACTTAGAATAGACTGTGCCAGTTCTGCTTTATTTTGCTGTAAGGCAAGAATTTTTTCTTCTATGCTTTTATTGGTAATCAGCTTATACACAAATACTGGCTTGTCCTGTCCAATCCGCCATGCACGATCTGAAGCTTGATCTTCAGCAGCAGGGTTCCACCATGGATCATAGTGAATGACCGTATCTGCGGCAGTTAGATTCAGACCGACCCCTCCTGCTTTCAGACTGATTAAAAATACTGGCACTTGTCCAGACTGAAATGCTGTAATGACTTCATCTCGCTTTTTGGTCTTTCCAGTCAGCTTCACATAGCCAATTTCTGCGTGATGGAGCTGTTGCTCAATCAGTTCCAACATTGAGGTAAACTGAGAGAAGATCAGAATTTTTCGCCCCTCCTCCACCATTGGAACGACCATATCCATCAACTGTTCAAGTTTGGCAGAGTGTGCCTGCCCGGTTTTCACTGAATCCAGCTTTAGTAAGCTAGGATGGCAGCACACCTGACGTAGCTTCAGTAAGGCATCTAAAATTTGAATTTGACTACGTTTAAAGCCTTTTTCTGCCACAATTTTCTGAATATTTTCCTGCATCGTGGCACGAACAGCCTCATATAACTTGGATTGCTGGTCATTCATATCAATATTGACTTCAATCGTAGTTTTTTCTGGCAATTCTTTGGCTACGTCAGTTTTCAAGCGACGTAAAATGAAGGGCTTAATCCGGTTGACCAGCTTTTGCCTTAACTGCTGATCACCGCGTTTTTCAATCGGATGACGGTACTTTTTATTAAAAATTTCTTGTGAATATAAAAATCCTGGCATCAGGAAATAAAATAGTGCCCACAGTTCACCCAAATGATTTTCCATCGGGGTACCTGTTAGACACAAACGATGTCGTGCTTTTAATTGGCGTACTACCTGTGCAGCTTTGGCACGCGGATTTTTGATATTCTGCGCCTCATCCAAAATGAGTTGATGATATTCATATTGCTTTAGTTGTTCTTCATCTCTCGCTAGAAGCGGATAGGTGGTTAACACAATATCATAGTGCGGAATCTGCTCAAAATTCTGATGGCGGTCGGGCCCCTGTAGCAGCAATACCTTGAGCTCAGGGGTAAATTTCTCCGCTTCTTTGAACCAGTTATGCATCAGCGATGTGGGTGCAACAATTAAGGCGGGACTGTCCTGCAAATATCCAGCCTGCTTTTCCATGAGTAAATGGGCTAAAGTTTGTGCTGTTTTCCCCAAGCCCATATCATCTGCCAGAATCCCGCCATGCTGGGTTTCCCTTAAAAACTGTAACCAGCCTAAGCCCTGCTGCTGGTATGGACGCAACTCCCCCTGAAAACCTTGTGGTGTCGGCAGTTGTTGCTGATAGCCTTGTTTGAATTTCTGTACAAATTGCTGCAGGCGATCACTGACCTGCCATGTCATCCCAAGATTATGCTGCAATTCTAATAATTGACTCGCATCATAGCGATCAATACTGCGCTCTTCTTGCTGTAAAATGCTCTGCAGATGCAACAATATCGGCTTAATATCCCTAGCAGATAGAGCCAAATCAGGTTGATCAACTGCAGTTTTTACGGTGAAAATTTGACTGTCATGCAGATGAATAAAAGTCCGCGGATCAAGTAAATCAGGATTTACTCGCACCAAAGCTACGAGCGCATCAAGCAAATTATAAGAATTGCCTGCACTGTCTTGAACCGTCGCCCCGATATTGAACCAGTCCTGCTGGCCTTCAGATTCAGTGATGGAAATATTTAAATTTTCAACATATTGCAGGTTAAAGGGGCTGTTTTCCAGATGCTCTATCTGCCAGCCCATCAACTCAATTTGATTGATGGGCATCAGCTGTTTGATCCAGTCTCCATAGAAAGCAAAAACCATAGAATCAAGACGTTGTTTATCCAGTTTTAATTGCTGGTCATAACTAAGATCTTTCACCCACTTCAGTGATTCGACCAATAGCTGTAAACGCTGGATTGACTGTTGTTCCTGAACTAAGTCCCGAAGCTGTCGCACCATTTTGCCATGCTGTTCACCAATAAAACTGTCACCTGATGTACCTGCTTTAATTCGCCCGCCTGCATAGGAGAATTCAATTTCAGCACAAACAGACTCTTCCCATTTCCAATCAAATTTATTTAAAACACCGAAGCGTAAAATTGGCTGGGGACTTCCCTCAAGGACATCAATATGCTGAATAGACTCGGGCTGAGGCATTTTTTTCACCTCTGAATATTGATGAGTCAGTTTCTCAAACTCTGGCAAGAGCTTAGCTGGAAGATCAGGCATCTGTAAAAAATGGTACAGAAGATTTGCCGTATATTCACCATATAACTGGCCCACCGTGTTCTGTTGAATATCCACATAACATGGTGGATGGCTCGCGAGAATATGAATATGAGGATTTGATTTTAAATCGAGTCGAATATCACCATTGACCAATTCAATGTTTAAATGCTCTGTCTGTTTGTTTACACCTTGTTGCCAGATCAGTTCGATGTGATAGCCTTGTTCTGACCATTGAAGTGCAGCATGGCTCTTTTTTTTCCAGTACACATCGCCACTTTGAATAAAAGATTTGAAATGCTCCAATAAAATGCTGGAGATATCAAGATTGCTTTGATAAAAGCGTTCGTCGCTGTTTATTTTGGCGTAATAATAAATCTGGTTAAATAATTGTCGTTTTTGTTCAGGTAAAGTCAGATGCTTTCTGGTGATATTTTCATATTGGGTATAATAACTTTCCCCTGCAATTGAGCCGTTTTTATTGCGTCTAGCCTTCTGAACATCAACTGTCAATTTCTTTAAGCTGACCGACTGATCTAGAAGGTAAATTAAATAATTGTTTGTTTCGACAGATTGCTCTGGTTCAGTCTGTTGTAAATACCGTTTAAAATCATTCAACCAGCGCTGCGCCTGATCATCCCCCCATTGGCGTTTTGCGATTCCCTGCGGAGATTGAGATTCAGCATAACGCTGTTGAAATTCCTGACGATATTCTTGAAAGAATAACCGCGCTAAAGCAGCAGCATGTTTACAGTTATATCCAACTGGACAAGTGCAGTCATCATCGATTAAACGGTCTTTTTGGGGATTATAGGTAATTGCGGTATCGTAATAATCTGTTCCTTCAATTTGGGCATACATCGTAACCCCGTCTTTTTCCTCAAAGAACTCAATCGTTTTCCTATCAATGTGTTTAGCATAGCTCTGGCTGCGCTGAAGAGTTGCAGTACTAAAGCGAGATAGAAAATTGATCAATGAGGACATAATTACCAGACACTAAAAATGTTTATACAATTATAACGGACAAAGCTGTCATTTCAGAACAGTAGCCGAACTGCTCAACCTGAGCACAGATTCGACTCACTCAATAGGAATATTGTGAATAAAGACAATCAAATTCGAGAAGTTAAACAGTTCATTGAGATCGAAAATATCCTGATAGAAAGTGATCATTTCTTCACAACAGTTAATTTTAAACCAAATGGGGTCAAAAGTTTTAGCATTGTTTCTAGAGTTGGATTTGCATCTGATCGCTCTAGTTTCTGTAAAGTTTGAAGCGAAATTTTAGTGATCTTGGACATTTCATGTAATGTCAGATGCAGCTCTGTTCTAATGAATTTTGCAATGACATGTATCGGCCAGTCTGGATTAAGCTTAATCATTTCTAAAACATATTGTCTTTTTCTAATTTGCTCTATTTGAGAGAGGGGAATAAAACGTTTATCCATAACAAATCTCCTTTAATTGTGCGCAAATACCTTCAATGCGATATGCACAATTTTCTAGAATTTCATCATCTATCCCGATAGATTTCATCTGGGTTAAAAGCCCTTGATACAAAGGTAACTGTTCAGAAAATAAAGATTTTATTTGTTCTATGGTTAAAGAACTGCATTCTACAATCTGATGGGCAATTGAAGCCCAGTTGTTATCGTCTTTTTCCCATCGAGTAGATCTTGCGATTCCATCTGGATGTAACCACATAGGGGCAAAATCAAATAAAGGCGTTAATCGAATATCGCCATTGTTAAACCTTTGAAATGCTGTATTACGGGTATGATTATCTTTATTTCCTAAAGCGATATTGGCTAAATCTCTTTTTACATATTCAAGAATTTCTGTTTCTGGATCCGTACAGCAATTCATTATAATTTTGCAGACTTCGTTATGAGACATTTTTACTCCGAAGCCCGCTTTTCCACTAAAAGAAGCTAAACTTTCTTGAGCTATTCTTTCAACACGGTTATTCACCACTTGCCGATCAAAACGTGGAATAAATAAAGTTCTTCCATGTAATTCTAGCGGTCTAAACACTCGCAATCCTAAATATGCTGCTATTTGCATATATAAGGGTTCTTGATTCAAAATTTTGTTCAGACATTGATCTGTTCCTCGGCTAAATTTAACCAACCAGTGCTGTTTAGCCATTTCATCAGGTAACGTATGATCAAGATAAAATAACTCATCATGGCCTTGTGTGAGTAATAGTTTTGGCCACTCGCCTTGAACGCCAGATGATCCAGAGATAAATAGTCCAAAAGATGATAATGACTCAAGAAACTCTTCACTACGTTCAATAATTTCCTGTATTGAAAATCCTTGTACTAACTGATCTGAATATTGAGTTAAAAGCCATTCATGAGCTTCTTTTATTCTTAAGTTACCAATAGGATTGCTCGCTCCTACTTTAAGCAATGGCCAATCTGCTGACTCTTCTTCATACTCAGGGCGGCCAAGTTTTTTTAATAATTCTTTTCGACCATATCCTTGAGGTAATAGATCAATTAGAAAAGCTGGCCACGTAGGCTCAATATTGCTTTCTAAATTAATCGGATAATGGTTTGAAACAGCATGACCATCTCGTAACCCCATATGTTCAATTGCATAATCCATTGAATAATATGTTCCGCAGCTAGCTTTCCAACCTTTAGCTTTTTCACCTATTACTTCAATAGTGGCACAATCGATCCATTGATTATTCAGAAATATTTGGATAGAGCAAAAATCATTCATAATTCTATTTAAATAGTAAAGTATAGGCGGTTTTGCCTATTATATACTTATTATAGTAGTAAAGTATTATTTTTATCCAAGTGAGTTTTCAAAATTATGCTTCATCCATAATCCATTCTTTGAAAAGAGCATCCTCGATTTCATAACTACCATTTTCTGGTTTAAAAATAATTTGCGAATAAAAGACATTGATGAATTATTCAAAAACATTGTGATAATTTATTTGGTATTTAGCTATATATGGCTCAACGTGCAAAAGTCAGTCCTTTGAGAATGAGCTTTCATATTACCTCTATTGCTATCCTTAACCTATTGAGATTTGATTCTTTGGCCTCCGCAGGCAATTTGCCTAAACATCTAGAAAGTTTGATGGAAAAATCTAAAAGGTATGTTTTACCGGAAAGAAGAAGTAGAAACTACCCACGAGTTGTGAAAGGAAAACCACAGAAATATCCAAAAAAATGCCAGTCAATCTCTTAACTGACTGGCATTAGGCCGTCGAAGGGATTTATAGGCCACCCCTTTAGCTTACCCTTCGTTGTTATGTACAACAGTGCCTTTGTTTGTGCAACAAAGTCCTTTACTTCTAACAATTGTATCCATTTTGACCATGAATGCAGAAAAGCGTATAAAATCATTTACATTTTATTATGTTATAACATAACATTTTATGGAAATAGATGAAAACCCAATAAGACAATATGCGTATTTTTATTTTAGGTGCCGGACTGTTATGTGTTCAACACAGCACCTTTGCCGCTGAAGATGTAGCAGCGGAGCATCCCATTCACAGTATGAACACCATTGTGGTTACGGCATCGGCCCAACCAGAAAATATCCATGAAGCACTTGCAAGTATTGATGTCGTTGATGGCAATAGCCTTAGAAATCGTTTTGTACGAGATCTATCGGATGCATTGGACGACCGAGTCGGGATTCAAAGTCAAGGACTCGGCTTAAATCGAAAAGGTATTTCTATTCGCGGTATGAATCCAGAACATACCCTTTATCTGGTCGATGGTCAGCGCATTAATTCATCTTCGTCTGCGGTGGCCCATTCGGATGCCGAACTCAACTGGATTCCCGCTGAGGTAATCCAGCAAGTCGAAGTGGTGCGAGGCCCCATGTCGTCATTGTATGGCTCTGAAGCTTTGGGCGGGGTGGTCAATGTAATTACTCGAAAACCGCTTGATGAATGGCAAGGTTCAGCAAGTCTGCAGTCGGTATGGAATGAAAGCGACTTGGGAGGTGATCTGTTTAAAAGTAGTGCTTACCTTGCAGGGCCACTGATTCAAGACCGTTTAGGCATCAGTCTTTGGGGCGAATACCGTCAGCGCGATGCTTTGCATGATCCTGCACAGCATCAAGTATATCTACAAGACCAGCAAAAAAATTCCCAAGCCCATGTGGGACTATTCTGGCAATTAAACCCTGCACAGCAGATAGAAATTTTTACGGACTATGCTGAAGAACAGCGTCAAGATCTGCGCAGTGGAACACGCGGTCAGTATTATCAGGTTAATGATGATATTGAGCGTCGTCGTGTCGGGTTGAAGCATTTAGGTGAATGGGACTGGGGCAAAAGCACTGTACAACTGTATCAAACGGACTTTAAACGTGACAGCCGGCGTAGCGATGGCGGAGACACGACCTCACCACAGCAACTGACGGATCAAATTGCCAGTATGCAGTTGCAATTTGAACAGGGCAAGCATCAGTTTATTGTCGGCAATGAACTGCGTTCCGAACAGTTAAAAGACCCCACCGTGAATCAGCAACACAAAGATCGTGCAACGCATTACGGTATTTATCTGCAAGACACATGGCAAGTCAGTGACCCCCTCAAAATAGGTATGGGCTTGCGTGGGGATGAGCATGAAAAATTTGGTTGGGAACTCAGCCCGAAACTGAGTGCCGCATTGGATTTAACTGAACAGTGGACCCTAAAATCCGGCATCGGCCGGGGGTTTAAAGCCCCCACACTGAAACAGCTTTCAGCTGAGTTCGAGTCGCATGCAGCAATGGGCGGACGTGGCATCATTCGTGGCAATCCTGACTTGCAGCCAGAAACCAACACCGCTTATGAAATCGGACTGCATTTTCATCATGGCGAGTTTGAGAGTTCACTTGGCTGGTTCCAAAACGATGTCGATGACTTGATTGAAACTGCACGGCGCACGCGTTGTGATGTGGCGGGCAAGGTCTGTCTGGATTATGTCAATATTGCTCAGGCCCGGTTGCAAGGCCTGGAATGGCGTGCGGCCTACCAGTTTGAACCAGCATGGCATCTTGAAACCAATTACACCTATCTAGATGCACAAGATCAAAGCAGTAAACAGCCTTTGCCGGATCGCGCTAAGCATCAATGGAATACTTCATTAAATTGGCAAGCCACAGACCAGTTCAGCACACGGTTACGTCACCATTACCGCAGTCGCCAATTCCAGGCGGCGGATCAGCCTTATAGCAAAGGCTATAGCTTATGGCATCTCTATGCTGATTATCAGCTGACCCATCAACTCAAGCTACAAGCAGGGATCGAAAACTTTACCGATGAGAAAACCGGTTTCGATCCTGATCAATTACACAGTTCTACCGATGCTGGTCGTCGCTACTTCCTCGGCCTGAATGCGAGATTTTAAGCATGGTGATCTTTCAGCATTTACTCGCAGGTCAACTCCGTGGGTATTCTCTAGGGAAATTCTGTTTTTGCCTGATCTGTCTATGGGCTGGATTCAGTACAGCGGCCATGGCACAGCAGTCAGCACAGACACAGCTTTTAATTCTGCATAATGATTTTGTCAGTGCACAGAAGTATGAAAAATTAAAAGCGCTGGCAGCACAACAAGGTGTCCAGCTTCAGCATATGAATGTTGAGCAAAAAATGGAACAGCTTGAGTCGGCCATTCAGCAAGCCGAAATGGTGATTTTAGACGTACCTCGGCCACCAGACCGTAAGCAGGTCGAGGACGCTGCACTTGCAAGACTTGAACAGCAGAAGCGTCCTTATATGATTGTAGGCGGTGGAGCACCCAAGTTTCACAAAGTTCCAATGCTGTACGGTTTTAAACTGCTTGACTTATATGCGAGTGGTGGCATGAACAACTTTAAGCAATTATTTATATCCCTGCAGCGCTGGATCACGACCGGGGAAAAAAAGGCTTTAAAGGCTGAAAAAATGCCGGACATCGCCATTTATCATTCCAAAGCCGAGCAGATTTTTGACAGCGTGAAAGCCTATCAGGCATGGTATGACAGCTATCAGACACAGCATACTCAAGCACAGACACGTGTGGTGTATGTGATGCATCCAAGCAATCTAACCAATTTAACCACAGCACGTCTTGATGAGTTGATTGAGCTGACTGAACAGCAGCACGTGATGCCTGTTGTACTGTTGTGGAGTGAGTCTAAAGCGAAAACGACACTGTCTGAATATTTTAAGGACATGCCCATCACGGCGATGGTGAATTTGACGCATATTCAAAATGGTCAGCAACTGGTCGCAGAGCTTGAGAAAATCAATGCCCCCATGATTCAAGCCTTATCCTTTCATGGCAGCATGGAAGATTGGCACAGCGCGACCTCAGGTGTGCCACCACATCTGGCATCGGTGTTTTTAAGTTTGCCGGAAACCTGGGGGTTTTCTGATCCGACGGTATTGTCCATCCATGAGCATGGTCAAGAAAGCTGGATGCCTGGGCAACTTGGCAGTTTACTACGGCGCACCCAGGCACAAGCCAGGCTGAAATATTTATCCAATGCAGAAAAGCAGCTTGCGCTGATGTTTTGGAACTACCCGCACGGGCAGCAAAATCTGTCAGCCTCGAATTTGAATATTCCGCGAAGCCTGGAAAATATTCAGACAGCCTTGCAACACGCCGGATATGACACCCACACGGTGAGTGAACAACAGATCATTCACGATGCCAGACAGCTCCTTGCAGGATTGAATCAACCTGAAAAATTAAAAGATTTAGCCACACAGGACCTGCTTGCCTATTTCCCAGTCCAGGATTATCTGACATGGCTGGCACAACTGCCTGCTGACCGTCAGCAAGAACTCGCCACAACATCGACTCTGGCACGATTGCAAGAACACTGGGCCGTAGTCGAACGTAAGGGACAATGGTATTTCGCGATTCCACGCGTGCAATACGGTAAGGTGATGCTTCTGCCACAGCCACCTCGTTCAAGCTCGGGAAAAGATTACCATCGCCAAGATTCAGTTCCAGACCCGTTGTATCTGGCCACATATCTATATCTGCAACAGCATGCCAATGCCCTGATTCATTTAGGAACACATGGCACACAAGAATGGTTGCCGGGCAAGGATAAGGGTTTGTCAGTCGATGATTATAGTTATCTGACGGCAGGCGATTTACCGATTTTTTATCCTTATGTCCAGGACAATCTTGCAGAGGCAATACAAGCCAAACGTCGTGGACGTGCGGTGACCATTAGCCATCAAACGGCAGCGTTGGCACCTTCAGGTCTATATGATGAACTGCGTGATTTGCATGATCTTATTCATCAATATGTACAGCTGAATGATGGCATGGTGAAACAGGACACGCAAAACCGGCTGATCCAACAAACCCTGAAAAGTGGGATTGCTCAGGATTTAAGCTTATCCGAATCACAAATGCAGGCAGATTTCCCAGCCTTTTATGCACAGTTGCATGATCATCTGCATGCTTTGGCAGGACAGGCCGTGCCGATGGGCTTACACCAGTTTGGGCAAGCTGCAGAAGATGAGCAGCGTTTGATAATTGTACTACAACAGTTAGGTGCAGATTTTATTCAGGACCTAAAATATGACCCGAAGGAAATTTTTAATCGTGATGTTGCCGCGATTCAACAGTCGCTGCCATTTCGTTTCTTAAAGCAGCATGTGTTGGCCAATCCGGATCAGGATACTGAAATTGAACAGATGAAGTTAAATGCCAAGTTAAAAAAATGGATCACGACGGCTCAGGAAAATTATCAACGTTTGAGTGCAGAGATGGAACTGAGCAGCCTGTTAACGGCATTAAATGGCGGCTTTATCGTTCCTGGCTCAGGCGGTGATCCGATTCGCCAACCCGAAACGATCAGTGGACGGAATTTATATGCTTTTGAAGCCGGTAAAATTCCTACTCCATCTGCCTATAGCATGGGCAGTGAAACCTTTGGCCAGATGATTCAACAATATCAACAAAAACATCCGGATAAATATCCTGCCAAAATTGCAGTGAGTTTATGGTCTTCTGAAACGATTCGCCATTTGGGTGTCTCTGAAGGTCAGGTCCTTGCCGCCTTGGGTTTAAAGCCGGTCTGGAATGATGCGGGTAAACTGGTACAACTGGAGATTATTCCACGTGAAGCATTGCAGCGTCCACGGGTGGATGTGGTGGTACAGGCCACGAGTGTCTACAGGGACCAGTTTGATGGTTTTATCCGTTTGTTGGCACAAGCCATGTCCAAACTTGCCCAACTGGATGAAGCAGACAACCCAATTTATACGCATAGCCAGCAACTGGAAAAGGCCCTTATTGCACAGCACATTTCCCCCGAACAGGCTCAGTCTTTATCGCGCCTACGCATTTTCAGCAATGCTCCGGGAGAATATGGTTCGGGTTTTAGTCAGCAAATTTTAACAGATGATCAATGGGATCAGGAACAGCAGCTGGCCAGTACGTTTTTAAATCGATTGCAATATGCCTATGGTGAACAGACATGGGGAGAACAGCTGCCTGTCAACATGTTTGCCGAAAACCTGAAAGGTGTGGAAATGGCGATCATGTCGCGCTCATCTAATGTACAGGGCGTCTTATCAACCGATCACCCTTTTGAATATTTGGGTGGTTTATCGCTGGCTGTACGTCAAGTTCAAGGTGCTTCGCCAGAATTACTGATAACTGATTTACGCCAGAATAAAGCGCAAGTGACCTTATTAAACTCCTATTTGTCTGATGAAATGCGCACGCGTTATTTAAATCCGACCTGGATTAAGGCCATGCAACAAGAAGGTTATGCAGGTACTTTAGAAGTGTTAAATGCCACGAACAATTTATATGGATGGAATGTGGCAGACCCGGCTGTGGTCCGGAAGGATCAATGGGATGATTTATATGACACTTATGTACAGGATAAACGTCAGTTGGGTGTCAATGAATGGTTTGAAAAGCATCATCCCAGTGCACAGCTGCAAATGTTAAATCGTATGGCTGAAGCCATTCATCAAGATTACTGGCAGGCGGATCAAGAAACCAAAGCTGAAATCGCAGAACGTATTCACACTTTACGTAAGCGCTTGGATCATGTCGATTCATCGCGTCGTGTGGATGCATTTATGCAAGCACAGTTGCATCAGATGCCGCTCAACTCGACAGAAGCAGAAACACAAACCTGGAACACTGATCAGCATGTGGCTTCTGTATCCGCATCGCAAGTGCCAGCGCATGTAGCGGCATCAACAGCGATGCGTCATCAAGGTGTGGGGCTGAATACGCCAGTATCTGTCGAACAGGAGACAGCAACACAACAACTGATGAAAAAGACCGATTTTCAGATGGATGTAGCCAAAATACAGTCGCTTCCTGAAACGGTATCAAACACGGTCAAAGTCAAAGGTCAAACCTTAGAAGCCGTACAAAAGCCAAAAGAGCCACAACAAGATGTCATGCACTATGGCCTTTTATTTTTATTCACGATTTTAGGATTTGGTGCAGCGCATCAAATCTATCAACAACGTCAACGCTAAGGTCGGTTATGCAAATTTTACAACTCGAAAGTCTGATTTATCATGCCTCTAAATTATTTTTATGGCCTGTGATGTTGTTGATCTTACTAATGCTGATTTTTGCCTTATGTGCTTTGGGCAGCTTTATCACTGAAGCATGGCTGAGAAACACGACACGTTATCAGTCCATGTTGGCGCGTTATGCAGATCGTCAAACAACACCAATCAGTAGTGATGATCTCGAACTGTGGATCATTAAACGTCTGGAATGGTTGCGGATTGTGTCACGTACCGCGCCGATGCTTGGTCTGATTGCCACCATGATTCCAATGGGGCCTGCCCTATTGGCACTGTCGAGTGGTCAGTCGGAGCAGGTAGGACAAAACATGGTTGTGGCTTTTTCGTCAGTGATTTTATCCCTCATATCTGCCTCCATTTGTTTTTATATCTTGGTGGTACGTCGTCGTTGGCTGCTGGAAGAATTACGACACTATGAACTGACTCGGTTGACAAAATTGCAGGGAGATAGCTGATGCGTTTTATGGAACAGGATGAAAGTGATGATCCAATGCTGTCAGTAGTCAATCTCATTGATTTGTTTTTAGTGTTATGCGTGATTTTGATGATGCTGGTGGTGCAAAACCCATTGAATCCATTTTCGCAAGACAAGGTGATTGTGGTCCAAAATCCTGGTGAAGCCAATATGAAAATTTCATACAAGAATGGCAAGGAAATCAGGCAGTACGAATCAACCGGGAAAATGGGTGAGGGAGAAGGCAGTAAAGCCGGAGTGACTTATCAAATGAGTGATGGCCGGATGATATACGTCCCAGAGTAATATCTTTATGTTTTGAGTCTGAAGAAAACCACCTCTTGCGGTGGTTTTTTATATTCTTAGATTCTCAGACGAAGTGCAACAAAGATTAATTTAGGTTGAAAGCAAGATGAGATAGCATCAGAAAGAAAAAACAACTGATGCATCGCTCACTAAATTAGTATTCAAATGCAGGCACGATAGCCATTTTGTTTTGAAAACCCATCAAGAGCTTTTACAAACTGCCCCCTCACTATGCAGGCCTGCATCTAAAAAACTGAAATAAAAAACGCGCCATCCAAGCTGTTCTGCTAGGGGCGCAATATCTTTTCGTAAAAATTCTTTTTCCCATTCTGCGCGGGGCAAAAAAGTAAGAGAACTAGCTAGCCCAGTTTCAAGCATGCCCAAAATTTGTTTAGCTAGTTCTGTACGTGGAAAATGCCAAGGGTCATTGGAGATGGTCATCATTTTAATTACTCAGCAATGATTCTTTATTGCTATAGATTGTAAATGTCTAATTAGACTTCTTTAATCTAATAGGATCTAATCAGCCAATAAAGCACCTTTTCACCGATCAACCAACACATTTTATAACTCCATTATTTTGTGGCTTAATAGTCATATATAAACATAAGACCCAATATTATGGATTTAAGATTCAGAAAACCTAAAGAAGTTGTTACTTTATTATGTGAGAGGCTTCGTAAAGAACGACTTTATCTGGAAATGACTCAGGCAGATGTCGCTACACGTGCTGGTATTAGTGTGAATACAGTATCTAATCTGGAAGCTGGTCGAAATGTTTCATTTGAAAATTTAATACTCGTTGCCATGGTACTAGGCCGATTAAAAGAATTAGAGGAACTCTTCAAACCTCATTTAAACAGTGTAGATGACATTCTTCGCTATGAGAGCAATACGGCTCGCCAACGTATCAAAAGAAAATAAACCCATGCTCAAAAAACTTAATATTTACTACAATGGATGGGGTGAATATTGGCTTTAGGATACACTGGTCTTCTCAACAGCAATGAGCCTGTAAATTATTTTGTGTAAGTTCCATTTTTTATAAATGATCTTTTAATCGATCATCGAACTGAATCGTAAACCAATTCATCGCTAAACGCCAATTTTGAATTGGCATGGTCCATTTTTTA
>NZ_VPCP01000052.1:0-24456 GCF_013418145.1 Acinetobacter sp. YH12201
GAAAATGTATATCGTTGGCAGAAGAAATTATTTAGACCAATCATCAAAGACTTCATTGATGACTTTATTCTCGATAAAAATCATCTGCTACCACAGAGAATCTATAAATGATAGTGCGTAAGTCCTAAATACAATCAAAATACTGTGAAATGGTAAAGGTAGCATGCCCCAAAACGTGCCAATAAAAACAGCTTTTGAAATGGACTTTCTGTTCACATACCAAAGTAAAGGATTTAAGGTACGCTCACCAAAAATTTTCATTACTTTCATCCCTGCAACTTTTTGCGGTGAGGGAAGCCAGGACTGAAAGAACTGTTTTGCCATAAAAATAGGCCGCTTAAATGATGATGTATTGTGCCTGAATCGATCCCTCAGAGACAGATCAAGCCAGATAAATATAAATGATCAACCTTAAAATAGTATTTGTTGAAATTTTTTTTAACAAATGACTCAGGAGTTAAACTACAAAAATAACTTTAATTTATTGAAATTTAATAAATTAATAAAACAGATTGGGCAATTTTAAAAGATGTGAAATTTCTGATTTGCCAAGTACAATAAAGTGATTTACTCTTCGTGCACTCTATAGAGAGATCGCATATGATTTCATGGTTATTCATTGGTTTAGTCATTAGCATTTTATTGACGCCTGGTCCAACAAATACCTTGCTTGCATCTTCCGGCATTCAGGTCGGTGTACGTAAATCATTACGATTGATTCCTGCTGAAGCGATTGGTTATTTAATTGCAATTACGCTTTGGGGCATGATCATTGGTAGCGTTTCAGCTAAATTTCCCATGCTTCCGACCTTGTTAAAGCTACTGAGTGCATTCTATATTATTTTCCTCGCCATTAAACTTTGGAAAACTGCCGATATTGAAGCAAGTTTTAATCTGCCGACCATCCGTGCCCGCGAATTGTTCTGTGCAACTTTACTCAATCCTAAAGCCTTACTATTTGCTTCGGCTGTTTTTCCAAGTACGGCATGGCTCAGTGTGAATAATTATGCTGCGCATATTGCAATGTTTCTGGTTCTCATTGTCCCGATTGCCTTGTTCTGGACATTTATTGGATCAATTCTGGCTTCTAATAAAGTACGCTGGTTAAATCAATCCAATTTGCAAAAGACTGCTTCTATCATCTTAATCAGTTTTTCAATTCCATTAAGTTATTCTGCTATTTTGAGTCTTTAAACTTTTAAGTCTTGAAATTACGGCGATGAAAATATACATTTTGTAAAAAAACACCTCATCGCCTGATCATTATTTTCATTGTAGCCAATTTCAGTTAAAGTACAGCGCAATAATCGAATTAACTATTTTTGGATTGAAATAATGGCAATTAAGTCTGATCGTTGGATTCGCGAAATGAGCGAAAAACACGGCATGATTGAACCGTATGCGGAAAACCAGGTACGTTATGATGAAACTGGTGAAAAACTCATTTCTTATGGTGTTTCAAGCTATGGTTATGATGTTCGTTGTGCACGCGAATTTAAAGTATTTACCAATGTTCATTCAGCAATTGTCGATCCAAAAAACTTTGATGATAAAAGCTTTATCGACATTGAATCCGATGTCTGTATTATTCCGCCCAATTCATTTGCTTTGGCTCGTACTGTAGAGTATTTCCGTATTCCGCGTAATGTTTTGACTGTATGTCTTGGTAAATCGACTTATGCACGCTGCGGTATTATTGTGAATGTCACTCCACTTGAACCAGAGTGGGAAGGACATGTGACACTGGAATTTTCAAATACCACCAACTTGCCAGCACGTATTTATGCAGGTGAAGGCGTTGCGCAAATGTTGTTCTTTGAATCTGATGAAGTATGTGAAACTTCATATAAAGACCGGGGTGGTAAGTATCAAGGACAAACTGGTGTGACTTTGCCAAAAGCATAAATATTACAAATAATTGAATAAGCGGATCATTTTGGTCCGCTTATTTTTTGCTTGCTTCATTCATCGGAAACTGTGTTCATTCGCCCAGTTTTTTTTGCAATTGCACTAATATTCAGCATAATAAAAAGTTGAACAGACTTGGTCAGAACATTGTCGTCATGACAAATAAATAAAAATTCGACATACCAAGCATAGGACGAATTAAAAAATAATGATGCGGAGCATCTGATAAAAAGGAAGGTCGTGATGACTCAGAGTTGGAATAATACAAGATTTAAAAAATCTTGTTTGGCGAGCATGCTCGCAGCTTTACTTAGCCCATCAGTTTATGCGCTTGAATCTTTGTCAGATGATCATCTTTCTGAAACTACAGGTGAAGGCGTTGCTTTAGCCCTTGAAAATTTTAAGATGGTCTTTCAAGGTCCAAACGAAATCTCACAAGCTTCAAGTTATGGCAAAGGAATTGTCGATCCGGGACAGTATGACACGGGCTTTATCCGAATTATTCCGACCGGTGAAAATTATGAGCTGCTTGGTCAGCGTGCTTATACTAAAATTTATAATAAAGCTTATACGGATGCTTACTTAAGCGGGAAGGCTGCTAATTATAACGGTGTTTACGAAAATACTTATCAATCTGCTTATAATACTTATAGAACAAATAATTATACGACTGTTAACACAACTGTAAAGAATAACTATACAGCAGAATATCGGGGGAATGTGGTACAAAGTTATGTCGACTCTCCTTTGATGAAGCAATATTATCAACAACGTTATGATGATTATTATGATGGGAATTTGTGGCCATTAAGTGTAAAAGATGATGGTACAACTGAACCGGGGTCTGCCGAATCGACATTATGGTTAAAAGACAAATCCCAACAATATGCTACAAAAAATACATTAGAAATGATTGAATTGCTTTATGGCAATCGTTCAACTGAAAGTATACCTACAACTACCTATTCACAAAGTGTAACCAGGCAAAATACGATCGACACCACTGTTGCGAATCAACTGGAAGCTAAAACCCAAGCAGTACTTAATCAACAAGCCGCTGAATATGCGAAAAGCGTAGCCACTACAGCAAGTAATACTGCACTTGCTGAGGTTGAAGCTGAAGCCATTCGATTGGCAAAATTAGCAGCAGCTCAAGCTACAGTGGGAAGTCTAAGAACCAAAGCAGACGTTTTTATTTATGGCCTGGCCCTCTCTAAAAGTGATGGGTCCTTGAGTACCCGGTACAGTAATCAAGGTTTTAATTGGGGAACAGCAGCAAATCCATGGCTGATTCGTGCAGGTAATGTGGATACGATTCAGTTTGCAAAAGGCAATAAGGCCAATGTCGGTTATATTGCATTGGAGGCACCTTTAAAGCTAAAAGGAACAGATACCAGTGATACTTTTAAATTAGGCTTCTGGAGCGATATTTTTTCACGCCAATTAAATTCAAGTAATATGGTGGATCCGTTAACTGGAGCACCCACTTCTGGACTAGATAAAGATTATCGTTTGAGAACCCAGTTTATTGCCAATGGCTTGAATTTAAATGGGTCACAAGTTCGATTATTCCAAACATTACCAGCAACGAGCAATGCCAATTACAATCAAACTTTAGGCATGGCTGCAATTTTACGTCTAAATACTCATGATGATCCATCCACGCTAAAAGCAACGGATGCTGACCTGGATGCTCGTGGAATTAGAATGAGTACTGCTGCAAAAAAAGGCCCGGACAGCACTCCTGATCTATATGATGGTACCGCCGTCACTCCAGCGATTGACCGCTCATTAGCTCCTATATTTAATGATGTGGAAGGGATGTATTTATATAGTCCCAATATTAACTTGGTATTGGGGAATATGTATCAGCCTTTTATTTTAGGTTCTGAAGGTAACAATATTATTTTAGAAATTACCCGTATTCCAAATGTGCCAGAAATATATTCACAAATTTATACCTATTACAGTGATACAGACTCAACAACTGTATTGAAAGATAAAAATAATCAGAATATTGCGATGATCGATAAAGATGGAGTGACCTACACGAAACTTTCTGATTATTTAAAAGGTTCAACCTGTAATGTTTATAGTTGTGGTACTGAAATTACCACGACGGCAAATAATATTACTACGACTTATCAAGGTCGAAATGCAACCCATAGTAGTATCAGTATTGGTACGGTAGAACGGTCAGCTACAGGTAATTTGTTAAACGCCAACAAAACTGCAGATGCAACCGGTGTTGTCTTTAAAAATATTAATGGCCAGGCGACAAATTTAGGCTCAGTTGCAATTGATGGTGTACTCATTCAGCACCTAAAAATAAAAACAACAGGTTTATAGGAGAATAGGCTATGTATCCAAGTATTAAAACTTCTATCCTGAACCTGGTTTGTTCAATTTCTATGTTGGCTTTTACCCCTATTGCAAATGCACAGTTAGTAGGTATGGCTAATGATGAGATGACTGATATATCTGGACAAGGTGGTGCAGATTTAAGTTGGACTCTATCGTTAAATCATCGCTATGCTAAAGATTTATCTCTAAAAAATATTTCAGTTTTTGATGCAACAGGTAAGGCAACAGAGGCATTTTATACTTATAGTTGTACTGATAATGTATTTTGCCGTTTAGCGATCGCACCGAATAATCATAAAGATGCTGCGGGTAATAAAAAATGGTTGGTTTTTAAAGGCATTCAAGGCACCTTACAAATTGATCAGTTTTCATTAGATGGTGCGACCATTATTAACCGTGATGGTAATCCTCAGACTGCATTACAAATTTCTTTTTTTGATGATAAGCCACTGAAAATTAGGAATTTAGGTTTTAATACTTTGGCGGTCGAAACAGGTGATGCAGGTGTTGAAGGGTATGCCAATAATATGATTTATAGCACCTATACAGAAAAAAAATCTGATGGAACAACAGTTGCAGGCTTAGATGTGCCGACGTTTGATAAAAATACAGAAAAAGGCTTTATGGGCTTAAATATGCATGGCAATTTGCATATGTCAGGCAATTTAAAAATATTCAGTTTTAACTGTACAGGTGCAGGAACTGCGCGCTGTTAATTGAATAAAGCCAGATAGGGATATAAGAATGAAAAAAATAACAAAGTTAAAAATACTTACGGCAAGCATTTTGATTGCACAACAAAGCCATGCATTTGAGCAACTTTCCGATGATTATCTTGGCTCAGTAACCGGGCAAGATGGTATCAGCATTACACATGAGATCTCCAAGGCAACTATAAATGCTGTCAATTGGGTTGATTCTTCTTCAAAAAGCAATGCCAACGATTCATTACTACGTCCTGATACCATGAAGATGGGGCTGAAAGATGTGACCCTGTCAGGTGTCAATAATCAATCGATTATTTCTACGCTTGACTTTGATGTGGGGGCAACTGATCGAGGGGCGGGGATTCGCATAGAAGCCAATATTTCTCCATTTGAATTAGCTGTTAACAACCTCATGTTACTGTGTACTGATGCAACTAAATGTCAGACTCCTGAACAAAGTTTGGGTTCTCTCGATATCAAAACCAGTTCACCACTTCGTTTACTTCTTCAAACGCAAGCAGGATTATTTAATCGAGATGAAACGGCACACCTTAATTTTCAATTGCAAAATGCCAGTATCAGTCATGGTTTAAACGGGCAAAAGCTCACTTTGAAAGATTTTAACTTCAATTTTTCTGGTGATGGCTATATGTATCTGAACTCTTATCAAGAAAGAACATCAAGCAGTTACATGGATGAAGGGATTGTTCTGACTACAAAGAGTCGTAATGGTGTGACGGATCATGTTGTAATGTTGGGACGAGTAGATGACAGCGATCCTGTCGCCAGTGCAAATTCACTGCCTGGTCGTGATACCGTACATTCATCAAGAACCAAGGCAACCAATCCAGGGGTAAATATTGACCTGCGTTATGGCAGTGATCCGAATCAGCAACGAAATTTAATTCGTATGGGGGCATCGGGCGCGGTAACCAATGCCACAATTTTCTTAAATGCCAATCAAAGTGGGATTACAGATTTTGGCCGTACTTCAACAGCGACATTAACAGGTTATGATGCGGTAGGGCTAGGCGGGCTGCATTTTGGTATTTCTGCCGATTTTACCCGTGAAGGGAATGCACTTTTAGGTACGAATCAGCCCCCAACAACCCTTGAGATTGGTCATACAGGTAATGGAAGTTATGCCATTGAATTTTCCAATTTATCACCTTTAACTGTTCGTAATTCGAGTTCTAAAACAGATTTAAATACCAAAAATGCCTATATTGATTTTGGTGACATTTATATTAATGCAATACAAGCAAAAAGTTTAGATTTTTTAATTAACGATAAAATTAAAAAGACTTTAGGGGTGAGCAATTTAGTTCAGACGCAGCAATTATCATCGCTTGAAAAAGGTAATGACTTTGCATTAATCGCTATACGTAGTATGGATTTTCAATCGATTGCACGTAAAGCACGGTTTATTGCGGATAACTCTTTAGCTGAAATTACCAATGATACCAGTAGCTGGGGAATTGGTATCCCTGTTTATAATCTGAATGCGAATATTGCGCTTGCAGGCACAGAATATACATCAAAAGTGGATGGTGGGACTAAAAAAGGAATTGCCTACAATGTAATGGCAACTACCGATGGTTATGGAATTGACACAAAAACGGGTGCAGCGAGTACTACATCATTAATTTTAATAGATGGAAAAAAAGGGCTGCACAATGAAGAAGTAAATTACTATGCCGGTTTACGTAATATTGATGCATTTGTCAAAGCCAAAGGCGTGATTGGTTACGAAGAGCAAGGAATCTACATTAGCGCCGATGATTTGCTTGTCGCTGCAAGTGCAGAAATGGCGATTGGTCAATTACCTGGTTCGCTCTATAACTGTACCAGTGGTTCTGTTAAATGTGGCAGTGTCGTTCCTGTTGATAATTTCGCCCGCAAAGATGATGTGCTGACTTCCATTGCCTTTAAACTGGATGGTAAAGGTGATTTGTTTATTATTCCCGGTATGAATGATAATGCAGAAAATAACTTCTTATCTTTCCGTGCTAACTTTGAATTTAATGCATTATCAGACACAGATAAATTGAACCCCAATATTTTGGGAAGCTACTTTAGTTTGATTAACGAAGATGTTGATGCGAATAACACGGTTGTGAAAACTTCAAGTATTAATTTGAATAAATTGCAAGGTGTCCTAGCGCTTGAATCACAAGTCAAGATGCAAAAAGATACTGTGGTATTTGATAATAAAGTGGATATTAATCCGGCCAAATCTTTGAATCAGGTATTCAGAACCGAATTATCGATGTCTACCATGCCGAATCAAATGCAGAAAATGGCAGATATTGCAATTACAGGGGGAAGTATTAGAAGTAATTTAGGTATTACTCCACGTTAACCTGTTTGAGAATAAATAAAAGAATAGGGATAGAATTTTATGAAAAAATTATTATTGGCAAGTTTGATTACTTCATCTATTGCAATACCAAGTTTAAGTCATGCAATGGTTGCTATGGATGATGATTCATTATCTGATGTAAGTGGTCAAGCATTATTGTCTATGGAATATAACGCGGGTCATAACGTTATTGATGCTAAAGGACAAAATGTAGACCAGACGAATCTGGGATTTTATAAATTGGGCCTAGAAGCTGAAATGGAAATCAACGCCAATATTAAAAAGCTGCAATTAGGTTGTGGTGGGGTGAATGGTATTGGCAAATGTGATATTGATATTGATAATATTTCTTTAAGTGGTTTGCAAGGCGCAAACTATACTTCTGATGATCGTGCGGCAAGCTCAGCCCTTATTACCAATCCATTTGTTGAGTTTGCTATTAAAAATCCAAAATCTGCTTCTACTCGTGAGGTTCTTGGCTTTCGTTTAAGTGCTGAAAAAATTGCTGGCTTAATGACAATAGGAACAGAAAACAGTAGTACGCCTAATGGTATTAACTCCTTTAGTGGTTATATGAAAACCAAGGCCTCTTCTGGGGTGGCAATTACAGACCCTCGAATTATGGATTATGCAGCAACGGGTCAATATATCGAAGGTGCTGTAACGGGAACATTGGTTGGTATTCCTTTAGAATTGCATTACAAGTCAAATGATTATTCATTTAACTTATCTTCAACAACTGCACCTTTTACCATTCCATCGACGATCGTATCTGGAACACGTATGACAGAGGCTGTCCTAAAAGGAACAGGAACAGTAAATCAAATAGATTTTTCTGGACCTTTAGCTGCACAGATTTCAGCATTAGGTTTAAATCTTACTTTGAATAAACAAATCGATGGTTATTTAACTGGTTTAAAGACTGATATTACAGTAAATCAAAATTTAGGTTTGATTCATTCTTTGTATCTAAATAATGCAAGTTCGTTATCACTACAGACCCAGCAAATATTGTGGCCGGGTGCATCGGTTGCTGCAAATCGAGGGTGGTGGTTAGCAATTGAAGATGAAGTGGATTTAGGGAGTATCAGTCCAACAACCAATGTAAAAATTACCGATGAAGTGCTTAAACAAACGATTGCAGGAATTAATCACGACTTAACCTCTAAGCCGCGTGCATGTGGCGATTTACTGTTTGGATGTGTTGCAGGTACCGGATTATCTGTGGGTGAAATTAAAAATCCAACACTTATTGATTTTCCATTACAGAACTTAACTTTGCAAGGACAGAACTTTAAGTCTAACTGCTTTGGTGGGCTGAAATTCTGCTAATGAGGAAATAAAAAATCCCGCACTTAGCGGGATTTTTTATTTTAAGAACAACTACTTTGCAATTTTAGCGAGTAATTCTTCTTTTGAAATATTGACAGATTCAGCATCACGGCGACCTTTATATTCAAAAGTCCCTGCATCCAAACCTTTCTCCCCAATTACAATACGGTGTGGAATCCCGGTAATTTCAAGGTCAGAGAATTTCACCCCTGGACGCTCGTCACGGTCATCCAAAATCACATCATAACCCGCAGCTTGCAGTTCTGCATAAAGTGCTTCAGCAGCTTCCAAAGTACGTGGTGATTTATGTGCATTCATTGGAACAATCGCAACTTCAAACGGTGCAATTGCAGAAGGCCAGATAATCCCTTTGTCATCGAAGTTCTGTTCAATGGCAGAGGCTACCACACGCGTTACACCAATACCGTAGCAACCCATGGTTACAATCGTCGGTTTGCCGTCTTTACCAAGCACTTTGCAGCCTAAAGCTTCAGAGTATTTTTGGCCCAGCTGGAAGATGTGACCGACTTCAATACCACGCTTAATTTGCAGTGTCCCTTTACCATCTGGAGATGGGTCACCTTCAACCACATTACGTAAGTCATAAACCTCAGTAAATGTTGCATCACGTTCCCAGTTGACACCTGTTGCATGTTTTTCGGCTTCATTGGCACCGGCAACAAAATCAGAAAGTACAGATGCTGCACGGTCAACAATCACAGTAATGCCTTTTTCAACTAGACCTTGTGGCCCAATGAAGCCAGTGGTTAAACCAAGGGCTTGAATTTGAGCTTCAGTTGCGAATGTTAAAGGTGCGGCAATTAACGGATGCTTTTCAGCCTTAATTTCATTCAGTTCATGGTCACCACGAAGGAATAAAGCAACAACAGGTGCTTCTTTACCTTCTTCAGTTGCAACACCTTGTACGAGCAATGCTTTTACAGATTGTGCAGCATCAGTACCTAAGAAAGCAGATACATCGGCAATGGTTTTTTGAGCTGGTGTATCGACCAGTTCTAATTCCTGAGTTGCGGCCGCACGCTCACCGACAAGAATTGCTTCAGCCATTTCAACGTTGGCAGCATAATCAGATTCGGTAGAGAAGGCGATATCATCTTCGCCACTTGATGCCAAAACGTGGAATTCATGTGAACCTGAACCGCCAATTGAGCCAGTATCGGCCTGTACTGGACGGAAGTCTAAGCCCAAACGGCTAAAGATACGGCAGTACGTGTCATACATCACGTCATAGGTTTCTTGTAGTGAAGTTTGATCGATATGGAAAGAATAAGCATCTTTCATGATAAATTCACGTGAACGCATCACACCAAAACGTGGACGGACTTCATCACGGAATTTGGTTTGTACCTGATAGAAATTGATTGGCAGCTGTTTGTAGCTTTTCAATTCATTTCGTGCAAGATCGGTGATCACTTCTTCGTGTGTAGGACCAAGCACAAAATCGTTATTATGACGGTCTTTAAAACGTAATAACTCTGGACCATATTGCACAAAGCGGCCGGATTCTTCCCAAAGGCTTGAAGGCTGGGTTACTGGCATGAATACTTCCAGCGCTCCTGCACGGTTCATTTCTTCACGGACAATCGCTTCAACTTTATTTAGCACGCGTACGCCCATCGGCAACCAAGTGTATAAACCCGAAGCCAATTTACGAATCATCCCCGCACGTAACATGAGCTGATGTGAAATCACTTCAGCATCATTTGGGGTTTCTCTTAACGTAGCAAATAAAAAGCGACTCGCGCGCATGGAAACTGTCCTAATAATTAAGCGTTAAAGCATAAGATTATACGATAAAAAATGAGGTGAACATTTCAGAATGTCACCTCATGTCAAGTGGGTTTATTATGCCATGATTTTTCGGATTTGGCGCGTCATAAAATTCTTCAAGTCATCCAGGTAGGTGAAGATCACAGGAACCACAACCAGAGTCAATAGGGTGGAGGTGATTACGCCCCCAATCACGGCATGGGCCATGGGTGCACTTTGTTCGCCACCTTCACCCAGACTCAATGCAAGAGGAATCATCCCCATCACCATGGCACTGGTGGTCATTAAAATAGGGCGTAGACGGGTTTTACCCGCTTCTATAATGGCATCATAACGATCAACCCCACGATCCATGGCTTTTTTGATGAAGTCAATTAACAGGATGGCATTTTTGGTCACTAATCCCATCAGCATGATAATGCCAATAATGGAAAACAGGTTCATGGTGGAATTAAACAGGAATAAAGCCAGAAACACCCCAATCAGCGAGAGGGGAAGGGAAGCCATAATCGCAGCAGGATGAATGAAGCTGTTAAATTGTGAACCCAGTACAATATAGATGAACACAATGGAAAGGGTAATGGCGGTTAAGGCATAACCTGCCGATTCGGCCATGTCTTTATTTGCACCTTGCGTGGCAAAGCTATAACCGGGTGGTAAATCAAAGTTATCTTGAATTTTTTTAATGTCTTGACCGATATCCCCTGCAGGGCGGCCTGCTGTATTGGCTTCTATCAGGACTTCGCGGGCCAAATCACGGCGGGTAATTTGCGATGCCCCCAAACTTTCTTCGAAGTTTGCCACACTGGCTAGAGGCACTAAAATAGGCTGGCCAGAAGCATCGGTTTTTTGTGAATTCAGATAAAGATTTTCAATATCGCTCGGTAAGGTGCGTCTGTTTTCCGTCAGGCGAAGATTAACATCATAGATTTCGCCTTTTTCATCTTGCCAAGTGGTAACGTTGTCGCCTGCAATTAAGGGACGAATGACACTGGCGATTTGATTGACAGAAAGACCTAAATCACTGGCAAGGACACGATTGATATGAACCGCCAAGGTGGGCTTAGGTTCTTTAAGTGAACTTTCCAGATCGACGATACCTTCGACTTTGGAAATTTCTGCCAGAAAGCGATCGGAGATTTTTTGCAGTTCGTTCAGGTCGGTACCTTTAATGGAAATCATGATCGGTTTTTGCCCTCCCGAAACCGTTTCATCTGCCGAAGCCACCGAGGTAATGGTAATACCCGCTACACTTTGCAAGCGCTGGCGAAACTCATTATTCAGTTGGGTCAGGGTCTTATCACGCTCCAGACGAGGCGTGACCTTGACGCGTATGCTGACATGGTTTTTACCACGATCCGTTACCCCATTGATAATGCTGTAGGTATTACGTACATCTGGATACTGGCGCATAATATTCTCCACTTGCAACAACTTGGCTTGTGAATATTCGAGTGAGGCATCTACAGGCGTTTCAAATTTAATTCGAATTTCGTTTTTATCTGGAACAGGAACAAATTCCGTACCAATCAATTTAGATAAACCCAATGCACCAAAAAGTGAAGCTGCGGCCACTATCAGGGTTAAAATACGGAAGTGTAGTGCCAGTTTTAACAGTTTTTCATAGTAATGGCTTAAATGATCAAGCCTATTGGATATCCAGTTAAAGAAGCGCTTTATTCTGCTGGGTTTCTTGTTTGGATTATGTTTTTTAGCCCAGTGTGCAGAAAGCATGGGATCGAGGGTAAAACTGACAAACATTGAAATCAGCACGGCAGCGCTGACCGTTACTCCAAATTGATAGAAGAATTTACCGATAATGCCGCCCATAAATGCAACTGGTAAAAATACCGCAACAATGGTCAGTGTCGTGGCTAAAACCGCCAGCCCAATTTCTTTAGTGCCATCGAGTGCTGCCGTTACAGCATCTTTGCCCATATCGGCATGACGGACAATATTTTCCCGCACTACAATTGCATCATCAATCAACAGGCCAATACTGAGAGATAATGCCAGTAAGGTCATCATGTTAATAGTGAAGCCGAAAGCCCAAATAAAGGTTAATGTCCCCAACAGGGAAATAGGTAAGGTCAGCCCGGTAATGGCGGTAGAGCGAAAAGACCCCAAGAACAGTAAAACAATCAGAACAGCGAGAACCGCACCTTCAATAATGGTTCGTGCCACATCTTTAATACTGCCACGAATGCCTTTGGAACCATCGACGGCAACTTTAGCCACAGTACCCTCGGGTAGCTGTTGCTCGATTTTTGCTAGGGCTTTATAGCTGGCATTGACCACATCAATTACATTGGAATCCGAATTGCGCAGAATATCAATCGCGACCGCAGCTTTACCATTTAAATAAGCACTTGATTCCAGATTGGCTTGACCATCTTCAATGCTTGCCACCTGTTTTAGAAAAATAGGAGTACCATTTTTATTGGCAATAATCAGGTCACCAAACGATTGCGGGTGAATCACTTTGGATTTGATTTCCACCACCAGTTCAGACGTCGGCTGTTTTAAGGTGCCTCCCGGAACTTCAATATTTTCACCTTTCAAGGTATTGATGACTTTATCTACACCAATACCAAAGCTTTGCAGTTTTTGCGGATCGACTTCAATACGAATCTGGCGTTGTGCATCGCCCAGTAAATTGACTGTACCCACGCCCGGCATGGTTCGAAGTTGCGGGACAATCTGCTGACTTAAATAGGAACTCAAGTCGCGTAACGGCATGGTCTCCGATTCAAACACAATCGACATCACCGCATTGGCAGTAGGGTCATAACGTTCAACAACAGGATCCTGAATTTCATCTCGAAACTGGGCGGTAACTGGAGCAATCTTATCGCGAATATCCTGGGCGGCCACTGCAGAAGACATATCCAGATTAAATTCGACAATAATGGTCGACAGCCCTTCACTAGACTGGGAAATAATCTGTTTTAAACCTGAAATGGTATTGATCTGGTCTTCCATTTTTTTGGTAATTTCAGATTCAATGGTTTCAGGGGAGGCACCCGGATAGGAGGTATAGACCACAACAAATGGAAAATCGACATCGGGAAATTCTTCTATGCCCATGCGTTGCCAAGATGCCAGCCCCAGTACCAGTAAACACAACATCATCATGATGGTGAAAACAGGATATTTAACGCTAATTCGGGTAAACCACATAAGAACAATCCTGTACTTATTTTTTATTATTTATTGATGACGACCGCTTGATGAATGTCCTGGTCATTAAATTTAATACGGCTAATCTGGTCGGCGTTTTGCAGTCCTTGCACGACAGCCAAATTGTCCCGATAGCGCTGTTCCAGAATGACCAGATTGACCTTTTCAATTTTGTTTTGGCGGATCACCCAGACATAGGGTTTATCTTTGATATTCTGGATCACATCGAGCGGAATGAGCTGACCTGAAACTTGAGTCGAAGCAAGAATGTTGCCTTCCACGAAAGAACCAATACTCAGTGAGTTAATGGTTTCATTCGGTCGGGCAAAGAATTCAATCTGGCGACTGGCAGGATCGGCAATAGGGGAGATGCGTGTTAAAACAGCAGTCAGTTGAGCTGGATTGCCTTGAATGGTGTATTCAATATGCTGTCCCACTTTTAAAGCGGCTTGCAAGTCACTTGGCAATTTGGCCTGAATTTCTAGCTGACTCGGATCCACGATTTCAAACAGGGTCTGGCCAGCAGCAACGGTTTGACCAGCATCGACTTGGCGCTGTGTAATTACTCCGGAAATGGGACTATAAATAGTCCCTTCACGCTCGGCTTTTTGGGCAATATTGACACTGGCCTGTTGCGCATGCACATTTTCCAGTTGCGCCTGATAGTCAACAGCAGCCTGTTCATATTCAACTTTGGAGATAAAACCTTGATCCAATAAGCGTTGTTTGCGCTGCATCATATTTTTAGCCAGATTTGCCTGCGCTTGTGCTGCTGACAAATTGGCCTGAGCTTGCGCTAAACGTGCAGCATTATCTTGATTATTCAGGCGAACCAAGATCTGTCCCTTAGCGACTGACTGTCCGACCTGGACATAGACCTGGGTTGCAGTGGCAGTGACCTGAGCCTGTATGCTACTTTGATTGACTGCACGAAGCGTGCCGGTAAAAGCACTTTTTGCGACAGAAGTGCCATTCTTCACGGAAACTAGATCTTTTTCAATTAATTCAATTTTTGTTGTGGTTTCTACAGGTTTTTCTATTTCATTTTTTTTGCAAGCTGTTAGAAATAAAATTAAACACAGAACGCTGCCGGTTAAATATTGCTTATGGTCACTTAATTTAGATTTTTTCATATGCTGTCCAGATAGCATGTAGCTTCATCCTTTTTATTTATTGTGACTTAAATTAAGTGCTTCATAGCCTAAATACAATTTATTCAAGCGCTTTTAAGCGAGCGATAATATTGTCGTATTTTGCTTGAGTATTTCGATAGTTAATTTGTAATGATTGAATCGTTGCTTTTTTTGCTTCAATATTCTTTTGATTATTCTCGATTGTATTTTTCAAGCTGGCTGGAATGTCTTCAGCTTTACGTAAATGTTCAATCTGTTGACGCTTAAAATAAATACGGTCAGTTTGTAATTGCTTTAACTGGTCTTGCTGAAAGGCAATTTGCTTTTTGATGCCGGTTAATGCGTCATTACGTTTTGCGAATGCAACTTGACTATTACCATAAGCCTTTTTTAGTTTTAAGTCCGCTGCCTGCTGTCTGGCGTGGGCTGCACGTTGCGGTGCCTGTTTAATATCGGCTTCAGTATTATAGGCACGATTACGCCGGATGACCTGCATGTTCTGGTCCAAAGCTTCGTAGCCATAGCGAATATGATTGGGGGTGACATTGGTGCTAATATTGGCTATACCCTTACTGTCATAATAGCGATACCAGGTGGCTTTAGGTGGCGGATTTTCAGCATATGCGAATGCCGATTGCAAAACCAGAAAAGAAAGAAAAATGAATCTAAAGTTCATTTTTTTTTGTGCAATGAAAGCAAGTTTGTATTTAAACTGACTTTGCATTGTAACCCCCGAATAAAAGTTGACTAAATTACTTATTTTAAAAGTAATAAATGAGCTATATTAGACTCAAAATAAGTAATAAAAAACCTCTGTCTGTCAAAAAAAAATCATTGGTCGATGGAAAGTGTGAAGTCGTTATTGAAAATAGACTAAAGTGAGTCTTCGTGCGGAAAATGTTCATTGAAAAGGCAAGTAAAGATATGTTAAAAATGTTTGTAACTTGTAATAAAATTTTTGACTAAAATTGTTTGTACATTCTAAAAATGGGAAGGATCATTAAATGGACGAAAAATTCCAAAATCTAAAAGTGATGGTGATTGATGATTCAAAAACCATTCGTCGTACAGCAGAAACATTACTCCAACGTGAAGGTTGTGAAGTCGTGACCGCAGTAGACGGGTTTGAGGCTTTGGCAAAAATTGCTGAAGCAAATCCGGATATTGTTTTTGTAGATATTATGATGCCACGTTTAGACGGTTATCAAACTTGTGCATTAATTAAAAATTCGCAGAATTATCAAAATATTCCAGTCATTATGCTGTCAAGTAAAGATGGTTTATTTGACCAGGCAAAAGGTCGTGTTGTTGGTTCGGATGAGTATTTAACTAAACCCTTTAGTAAAGATGAATTGTTAAACGCAATCCGCAATCACGTAACAGCATAAGTTTATTTTTATTGGGGAAAAGCATGTCACGTATCCTTATCGTTGATGATTCACCTACGGAAACATTTCGTTTTAGAGAGATTTTAACCAAGCATGGCTTTGAGGTGATTGAAGCAGCAAATGGTGCTGATGGTGTCACAATGGCACAAGCAGAATTGCCAGATCTAGTGCTCATGGATGTGGTCATGCCTGGTGTAAACGGTTTTCAGGCAACACGTCAGATTGCCCGTGGTGCTACTACTAAACACATTCCGATTGTGATTGTCAGTACCAAGGACCAAGCCACTGACCGCGTTTGGGGGAAACGTCAGGGGGCAAGTGATTATTTGACCAAGCCTGTAGACGAAAACCAATTAATTGATGTGATTAAACAACACCTCAATGCAGGATAAGCTCTATGGCAGCAAATGGATTTATCGAATTACTTCGGATTGCTAAACGTGGTAACAAAAACTACGTTACAACTGAAAATGAAGTAAACCGATGGTCAGGCATTGCTTTTGAGATGATGGGGCAATATTTTGTTGCCCCTTTGGGTGAAGTATCTGAAGTGATATATCCACCAAAATATACTCCGGTTCCAAATACTCAGTCATGGGTGATGGGACTGGCCAATATTCGGGGACGTTTACTTTCCGTCGCTGATTTGGCGCATTATATTTCAGGACATCGAAGTCAGTTTTCACCGACTCAAAAAGTATTGTGTATTAGTCATAATGACCATTATGTCGGTTTGGTGGTAGATCAGGTTTTGGGGATTCAACACTTTAATAAGAAGAGTTTCTTTTCTAAAAACAGTGAATTAGATAGCAATTTACAAGAATATTGTCAGGGTTATTTTTATCAGCATAATCAGCACTGGCATGTTTTCTTATTTAGTCGTTTATTGCAAAACCCAAAATACATGAATGCCTCTATAAAATTTATAAATTAATAGTCGCAAGCTAAAGAATGATAGCGCAACTCGGGGAGAAGCTGGATGGGCTTTAAACTTAAAAAGAAAAATACAGGTGAAAGCACCAGCCATAATGGCGGGAATGCTTTAGTCGCAAAGATTCAATCACAAACAGAGCAATTATCACGTGTATTTGGTGACAGTGAAAAGTCCAAACCATTAATTTGGGGGGCAGCATTTTCTCTGGTCGTAGCACTCTTCCTGTTATTGTACTTATTCTATAGTGTACCGCGTAATAATGAATTGACACGTAGTGTGGGTGATTTGCGTCTATTGTCACAAACCATTTCACGTCAGGCAACTGATGCAACTGCTTCAGGAACCAAAGAGTCGATTGATAAATTAATTAAATCGCAAAAAGAATTTGCTGAAAACCTGGAAACGGTTAAAGATATTCATCCACATACAGCTGCATTGGTTGAGGTGGAAAAGCAGTGGAAATCGCTATCAGAAGGGATTGATTTAATTTCGTCTCAACAGAAAATGATTAACAAGCTGTACGATACCAATATTGCAATTGGTGAGTCGATTCCGGGAATTCAGGCAGAATATAACCTGATGGTTGACCAAATGGCGCGTCAAAACATGCCGTCTAACCAGGTGGTTATTGCCAAAAACCAGGTATTCATTGCGGAACGTATTTTGCGTTCGATCAGTTCGGTACTCACAGGTAACGATAACTCGCGTGAATCTGTGGATGACTTCAGTGCCGATACTGAAACTTTCGGTTCTTACCTCAATGCCCAGCTCAATGGTAGTGCAGAACTGGGTGTAGAACGTATTGATGATCCGGCATTGCGTGAATCACTGACAGGCATTAAAAGCGAATATGATGATGTACTAAAATCAGCTTCTGCAACAATTCTTTCAAACTCGGCGCAAATTGTAAAAGTACGTCAAGCTTCTGCTGCAATTTTTGCCCAGTCGGATGAATTGTTAGCCAACCTGAATAAGCTATCTGGTGGTTCGAGCTTGGCTATTGCGCTTCCTGCCTTGCTTTTAATCCTGTGTCTGGTTGCTTTCCTGTTTTCTGTATTCAAGTTGCTTGCATTACGTGGCCAGTCAGATAAACAGCGCGTGGCAAACCTGCAAGAAGAATATGACCGTAACCAGAATGCGATTTTACGTTTACTGGATGAAATTGCCGACTTGGCGGATGGTGACTTGCGTTCATATGCAACGGTATCGGAAGATTTTACCGGAGCAATTGCCGACTCCATTAACTTCGCGATTGACCAGTTACGTGACCTGGTATCACGTATTACTGAAACGTCTCAAGAAGTTGCGCAATATACAGCGAATACCCAAGGCATTACCCACCAGCTTGCTGAAGCATCTGAACACCAGGCACAAGAGATTGCCGGTGCATCTGCCGCGATTAACGAAATGGCGATGTCTATTGACCAGGTATCTGCAAACGCGGAAGAATCTGCAGTGGTTGCGGAGCGTTCGGTACAAATTGCTGCCAATGGTGCAGAGGTTGTAAACCGTTCTATTGAAGGTATGGACACCATCCGTGAGCAGATCCAGGAAACATCTAAACGTATTAAACGTCTGGGTGAATCTTCTCAGGAAATTGGTAACATCGTTGCCCTGATTAACGATATTGCCGACCAAACCAACATTCTGGCATTGAACGCTGCAATTCAGGCATCTATGGCGGGTGAGGCTGGTCGTGGTTTCGCCGTGGTAGCCGATGAGGTACAGCGTCTTGCGGAACGTTCAGCCTCTGCAACCAAACAGATTGAAGGCTTGGTAAAAACCATTCAGACAGATACCAACGAAGCCGTAATTTCGATGGAGCAAACCACTTCCGAGGTTGTTCGTGGTGCAAGCTTAACCAAAGATGCCGGTGTGGCACTGGATGAAATTCAAAACGTATCGACCAACCTGGCGCGATTGATTGCCAACATTTCGGATGCTGCAAAACTTCAGTCTGCTTCTGCTGGTCACATTGCGACAACGATGAATGTCGTACAAGAAATTACCTCGCAAACCACAACAGCAACCTTCGATACAGCACGTTCGGTATCGGAACTGGCAAATATGGCCGAATCATTACGTGAATCTGTAACCGACTTTAAATTACCTGACTAAGTTAATTAAAAAGCGTTGCAGTGATATTCCCTGCTTTTGGGCAGGGGATATCTATAAGACACAGATCAAGCATCGACAAGATGAACTTAACTTCAAAGTTAGGTCTCGCGTGATGGTGACAATTAAGTTTGAGCAACCTTCTTGGTGGCAGATAAACGTAAGAAGCCTAAGCTATGAAAGAAATATTAAAAAATTTAGTTGAAACGACTACGCTTCCTGAAGATAGTTATCTTGATCAAGATGCAGAAATTCTAGAAATTTTTGTTGAAGAAATAGAAGAAATCTTCGTTGAATTAAGTACTTTATTTACAACTTGGTTGGAAAATCCGAATGACCAAGAAACTTTAACGACCATTCGCCGTCATTTTCATACCCTTAAAGGTTCTGGCCGTATGGTTGGAGCAAAATCTGCGGGTGAGTTGGCATGGGCGGTTGAAGATACTTTAAATCGGGTTATTTCCGGCACAGTACCTTTGGACAGCACAGTTCAACGATTTGCCCAAACTGTATTTAATATTTATCAATACAAGTTATACCCAATTTTTAAAACTGTTCAAAATGCTGATATCGACTTAAGACCTTTAGTATTATTGGGGCAGCAAATTCAGCAGCAGGTCAGTTTAGAACCTGCACTAGAAGAATTGCTTGAACTGTCTAGCACACTGACCAGTGTCAATAGTCTTACTGGTCTGGAATTGCAGGATCAATCATTTAGTGAAGCAGCGCCTGAAATGGCAATCGAAACTACTGCTACAGCAGCGTCAGTCGCAGCAGACGACAACAATGATATTGAAGAAACGGTCGCGATCTTTATTGAAGAAGCAGAAGAACATCTGCTCACGATTGACCAGTTCCTGAAAAATGAACAGGAACAATATCAGGATTATAATGGCCTGATCCGTGCCTTGCATACCTTGCGTGGCAGCTCTTCTATGGCACATATTGATCAGATTTTTGCAGCCAGTACCAAGGTTGAAAACTTATTTAAAACACTTTTACAAGAAGAAATTGTCTCTACCTCCAGCCAGACTGCGTTGCTAATTCAATATGCTGAATTTGTCCGTGATTATTTACATACTTTAAGACAGGGTCAGACTCAGAAACTTGATGCGATATATGCCACCTTTAATTCGGCATGGGACGACTATGGTTTCAGTTCTGCAGAAGTGGATGAGGACGTTAATCCGCAAGGTCTGGTGTCCAAACTGGTCGAATTGAATATTGATTTACTTCTGGATGCCGAATTCGAATTTGAAAAACGTGCCAAAGTAGAATATCCGGAATACATTCAGGCCTTAAGCCAGCAGGCACAGCAATTATTGGACAATACTGATAATCGTGCTGCGATGGGCATCTATCAATTTACCCATGAATTGAAGTCTGGCTATGAAGCTCTGGTATTAAAACCGGAACTGCTCAATATCGACTATGCATATGATCTGTTTGGGCAGGCACATCAAGAGTTCATTCATCTGTTTGATACACTGGCGGCAGGTCAGCGCGTTATTTTAACGGAAGATATCCAGAAAGTTCTGAATGATCTGGCAGCCTTTGTTCAGCAGGATCTTGAACAGTTCGAAGTTCAGGAACCGAATCCTGAAACTCAAGCTGAAGCCTTACCAGCTGCTGCTTCAGGTATTGTAGATCTGGCACAGATTTCACAAAAAATTGGTTCAGACCGCGAACACATGCATGCTGCTGATGCAAATCGTGATTTTGATGAAGATTTGTTGGATATCTTCCTGGAAGAAGCAGAAGAATTACTGGGCGGGATCGATCAAGACTTGAATACCTGGTCGAAAGATCCGTCCGATACTGCAGCACTGAATAATTTAATGCGTTATTTGCATACCCTTAAAGGGGGTGCCAATATGATTCAGGCGACTCATATTGGCTTAATTGCGCATGAATTGGAAAGCATTTATGAACGCGTGATCCGTCATCAAATTGAGGTCAATCCACAACTCATCAGTATTATTCGCTTAGTACAAGATGATGTATCAGACCGTATTCAAGTCATTCGCGATGAGCAGATTGATTATTCTGGTGCTGAATCGATTGAAATTTTGCGTAATATTCAGGCGATCGCTCAAGGTAGTGTGGCTGTAAGCACCGCAGTTGCGGAAGTCGAAGTTCAGGCTGAACCTGAAGTTGCAGCTGAAATTGAAGAACTTGAAACTGCAACGACAGTAGAAACAGAAATTGAACCTGAAATAGCTGCTGAAGTTGCCTTGGCAAGTCCAGACCATGTTGAAGAGCCGGATGACAGTATCCGTTTAATTGCAGAAGAAACCTTCTGGGAAGAAGCAGAAGAAATTCTGGAGTCTACAGATAGCCTGTTGAAACAGTGGTTTGAGCAGCGTAGTGACCGTAGCTTGCTGCTTCAATTACAGCGTGCAGCCCACAGTTTGAAAGGTGGCGCACGTATGGTGGAAAATGAACCAGTAGGGGCAATTGCTTACCAGCTGGAAACCACCTTCGAACGCTTTGCGGTGCATCAGTTCAACTCCAATGTTTATGACCTGTTATTGCAAACGACTTTGGCATGGTTAAAGCAGGCTATTTTCGAGCATGATTACAGTAATTTTGACAGCGTCAAATTAAGTTTAGAGTCGATTGAATTTGTTGATGTCATTGCGCAGTTACCTAAGCGCGTGGCCGAATCTGATACGCTGTCTACGGCTAAAGTCTTTGAATTTGTTCAGGGTGATGGTACCGAACCTCCAGCAATGATGGGTGAGTGGGATACAAGTAATCAACAGGACAACAGCAATGAAATGATCCGTATTTCTGCCGATCTGGTCGAGAAAATGATCGACTTGTCTGGTGAAAATGCGATTAACCGTTCACGTATTGAAATGGACTTGGGACAGTTTAGTAATACCCTGAACGAAATGGAACTGGCGATCAAGCGTCTGGCTGACCAGTTACGTCGAATGGAAGGTGAGCTCGAGTCTCAAATTATTGCCAAACATGGTGATAATTCACGTTATGCCGATTTTGATCCACTGGAGATGGACCAATATTCATCATTAAACCAGTTGTCAAAATCGCTGGCGGAATCTGCATCTGACTTGGTCGATTTCAAGACGACCCTGTCAGAAAAGATTCGTGATACGGAAGGTTTACTGTTACAACAATCCCGTATTCAAGCCGAGATTCAAGAAAGCCTGATGCGTACCCGTCTGGTACCATTTGATCGTTTATTGCCACGGTTACAACGGATTGTGCGTCAAACCTCATCGACCCTGAACCGTCCGGCCGAGCTGGTGGTGCAAAACACCGAAGGTGAATTGGACCGTAACATTCTAGAGCGTCTGGTTACACCGTTCGAGCACATGCTGCGTAATGCGATTGACCATGGTCTGGAAGACACTCACGTACGACATGAGTTACAAAAGCCTGAAGTCGGGAAAATTGTTCTCAATATTAGCCGTCAAGGTACAGATGTACTGGTGTCATTCAGTGATGACGGTAAAGGGATTGATGAAACAAAAATTAAAGAAAAAGCACTCAGCTTGGGTTTAATTAAAGCCGATCAATCCATGGATAAGCAGGAAATCCTGCAATTAATTTTCCATCCTGGATTTACTACTGCCAAAGGAGTGACCCAAATTTCCGGACGCGGTGTAGGTCTGGACGTGGTGCAAAGCGAAATTAAGGCGCTGGGCGGGCATATTTCCATCGATTCTGAATTGGGTAAAGGGACCACCTTTACCATTCGCGTACCAACTACGGTGGCGGTGAGTGACGCCTTGATGGTTAAATCAGGCGACCAGCAGTTTGCGATTTCACTGGCACAAATTGACCGTATTGTACGTATTGCACCATCAGCACTGGAAAAATATTTCAACAGTAAAGACGACTTCTTTAAAATTGATAACACCAGTTACAAACTGCGTTATTTATCCGAATTTGTGTCCAATCAGCCTTTACCACGTTTAAGTAATGTTGCCCATTCTTTACCTGTATTGCTGATTAAAGGCAATAGTGGTCAAACTATTGCACTACTTGTGGATCAGCTGATTGGTTCGCGTGCACAAATTGTGGTGAAACCGATCGGTCAGCAATTCTCAAGTGTTGGTGCTGTTGCCGGAGCGACTATTCTAGGTGATGGTCAAGTCTGTCTGATTCTGGATGGTCAGAATATTGCCCGACAAATTCAGAACACCCAACGTCTTAAACATGTGTCTGATCAACGTGAGCATTCGCGTTACAGTAATACACGCCGCCTGATCATGATTGTGGATGACTCGGTGACAGTACGTAAGGTGACCTCACGTTTACTTGAACGTCAAGGCTTTGATGTGGTGACGGCCAAAGATGGTATTGATGCCATGGAGCAGCTGGAAAATGTCAAACCAGACTTGATGTTGCTGGATATTGAAATGCCGCGCATGGACGGTTTTGAAGTCACGAATCTGGTTCGTCACCATGACGTGCATCAAAACTTGCCTATTATCATGATTACGTCAAGAACAGGCGAGAAGCACCGTAAACGTGCATTCAGTCTTGGGGTAACGCACTATATGGGTAAACCGTTCCAGGAAGCGGAATTGCTGGAAAATGTGGAAAGTTTGTTAGAAATCAGTCAGGGATAACTCAATGAGCCAAAATAGTGTTTCAAACTCTGCTGTTGACCGAATTTCACAACAGGAGTTACACCACCTTATTACGGTATCTACCGGATTTATCGATACCTATATTATCGATTGTTATGGTAAGGAAGCGATGATTCTTCCGCAAAACATTGTCTTGTCTGCGCTGGATAGCGCTACAAAGGTGCCTTTTGTGGAATGGCATGAATTGAAGCTGCCAGTGTATGCTGTGAATGATCCGGAGCGCAAAACGGGTGTAGCATTGGTCATTGAAGGCGATGATGTCAGTCAGCGTTTTGCCCTGATGTGTAATGAGATGCCAAAAACGATTCGTCTGCGTATTTCTGAAGTGGTAGATGAAGAACGCACGGCAACAGACCCTGATGTATTCCAGTATGTACGGATGGGAGATCAGGTGTTTTATGTGCCTAATCTCGAACACATTCAGTCTTCTTTAGGATTGTAATGTTGAAGCATTTATAAAAGGTGGGTAATAAAAAAGGAACTGTTCAGTCACTGCTGTCCCATAGTTTGCTTTAAATAAAAAAACCTGAGTCCTAACAGTTAAAATATGAGTGCAAACAAACACTTTAACGACCAGGATTCAGGTTTTGTCACATCAGAATACCGTATTTCATGAG
>NZ_VPCP01000053.1:0-23945 GCF_013418145.1 Acinetobacter sp. YH12201
GTTCCACTTTAGATATTTGTTTAAGATGAGATGTAACTCATTGAAATGTGTCATCATATTCGTCGTCAGAAAACAAGTATTATGCCATTATTTCAATGAGTTATCTTTTTTTGTCGTGTACAAAGAAAAATTTTAAAATCATAAAAGGGAAATGCCATGAGCGAGGCTTATATCATTGATGCCATTCGCACACCACGCGGAAAAGGAAAAAAGGATGGTTCACTGTATGAAGTGAAACCGATCACCCTACTCACCACATTGCTGAATGAATTAAAAGACCGTCATCAACTCGATACTTCAAAGGTTGATGATATTGTCCTGGGCTGTGTCACGCCGATTGGCGACCAGGGTGCTGATATTGCCAAAACGGCCGCCATTGCTGCAGGTTGGGATAATGATGTAGCGGGTGTGCAAATCAACCGTTTCTGTGCATCTGGACTTGAAGCCGTGAATATGGCGGCCATGAAAATCCGTTCAGGCTGGGAAGATATAGTGGTTGCTGGTGGCGTTGAATCTATGTCGCGCGTACCAATGGGTTCAGATGGCGGCCCTTGGGCACTGGACCCTGAAACCAATATGGCCTGTGACTTTATTCCGCAAGGCATTGGTGCCGACCTGATTGCTACCATTGATGGATACAGCCGTGCCGATGTAGATACTTTTGCAGAGCAGTCACAAAAGAAGGCCGCTGCCGCACAAGCCAATGGCTATTTCGACAAATCAGTTGTGCCGGTAAAAGATAAAGCCTGTGTGGTGATTTTGGATAAAGACGAATTCATCAAACCGACTACCACAGCAGAAAGCTTGGGCAAACTGAATCCAAGCTTCGCCATGACGGGTCAAATGGGTTTTGATGCTATTGCCCTGCAAAAATATCCAGAAGTAGGTGCTGTGAACCATGTACATCACGCAGGTAATTCATCAGGCATCGTCGATGGTGCAGCGGTGGTTTTGGTGGCTTCTGAAAAGGCAGTACGAGAACAAGGCTTAAAACCACGTGCCAAAGTATTAGCTACAGCACTGGTTGGTACTGATCCCACCATCATGTTGACCGGCCCTGCTCCAGCCGCACGTAAAGCCTTGGAAAAAGCCGGTTTAACGATTGATGATATAGACCTGTTCGAAGTGAATGAAGCCTTTGCTGCCGTGGTGATGCGTTTCATTAATGAACTCAATGTTGATCCGGCCAAAGTCAATGTCAACGGCGGTGCAATTGCTCTGGGACATCCACTGGGTGCAACCGGTGCCATGATTTTGGGCACCCTACTGGATGAGCTGGAACGCCAAGGCAAGAAACGTGGTTTGGCAACACTATGTGTCGGTGGCGGTATGGGCATCGCAACCATTATTGAATTGGTATAAGGAGAAGAAAAATGAGCGCAATTCAATTTGAAAAAAATGCCGACAATATCGTCATATTAACCTTAGATTCTCCCAACCAGTCTGCCAATACCATGAATGCAGATTTCCGCGATGCCTTAACAGCAACTGTAAAAAAGCTAAAAGCCGATGACCATATCGCAGGGATTATTTTCCGTTCCGCGAAAAAGACCTTCTTTGCCGGCGGTGATCTGGATGAGCTGATTCAGGCTACCCCTGAACATGCCACCGAATTCTTCAATATGATTGAAGAGATGAAAGCCCAGCTGCGTTATATCGAAACCCGCGGTATTCCTGTCGTTGCAGCTTTAAATGGCACAGCACTGGGTGGCGGTTGGGAACTTGCATTGTGCTGTCATCATCGTATTGCCCTGAATGATGCCAAAGCTAAATTCGGCCTGCCTGAAGTGACGCTTGGTTTATTGCCAGGTGGTGGCGGCATTGTGCGCATAGTCCGTCTACTAGGTCTGCAAAATGCATTTCCTTTGCTCATGGAAGGCAAGCAATTTGGTGTAGAAAAAGCCAAATCTTTAGGGCTGATTCACGACACAGCCGATTCTGAACAGGAGCTTTTAGACAAAGCCATCGTCTGGGTCAAAGCCCATCCGCAGTCTGCACAACTTTTCGATGTGAAAGGCTATAAAATTCCAGGTGGTACGCCATCTTCTCCTGCTGTGGCACAAATGCTGGCGATTGCGCCTACCATGCTGCGTGACAAAACCAAAGGCTGCTACCCAGCGCCTGAAGCCATTATGGCGGCAGCGGTAGAAGGTGCTCAGGTTGATGTCGATACTGCGCTGACCATTGAATCACGTTACTTTACTTACCTCGCCACCGGTCAGATTTCCAAAAACATGATCGGCACTTTCTGGCATGGTTTGAATGCAATTAAATCCGGTGCCAGCCGTCCAAAAGACATCGCCAAATGGAAAGCGTCTAAAGTTGGCATTTTAGGTGCCGGCATGATGGGTGCAGGCATTGCCTATGCCACGGCATCGAAAGGCATTCAGGTGGTTCTAAAAGATATATCTATAGAGGCTGCAGAAAAAGGCAAAGCCTATAGCCAAAAGCTTTTAGACAAGAAAGTCTCACAGGGTCATTTAAGCGCAGAGAAAAGAGAGCAAATTTTAGCCATTATTAAGACAACGGTGGATGCTGCGGACTTGCAAGGTTGCGACCTGATCATTGAAGCGGTATTTGAAAATCCCGAGCTGAAAGCCAAAGTCACGCAAGAAGCTGAACCCTATCTGGTCGATGGTGGCGTGATGGCATCCAACACCTCGACCTTGCCAATTACCGCTTTGGCACAGGCTTCTAAAAATGCGGCGAATTTTATTGGTCTGCATTTCTTTAGTCCGGTCGATAAAATGCAGCTGGTTGAAATCATCAAAGGTCAAAATACATCCAGTGAAACCTTGGCCAAGGCCTATGATTTTGTGCAGCAAATTGGCAAAACCCCGATTGTGGTCAATGACAGCCGCGGTTTCTTTACCAGTCGCGTGTTTGGCACCTTTGTTCAGGAAGGTCTGCGTTTATTGGCTGAAGGGGTGCATCCAGCCCGTATTGAAATGGCTGCGCTGAAAGCCGGGATGCCTGTGGGTCCATTGGCCATTCAGGATGAGGTCTCGCTTACCCTTTCAGAGTATGTCGCCAATGAAGCGCGAAAAGCATTACAGGTTGAAGGTAAAGAGCTACCTCGCTCAGGCGCCGACGATGTGATTCAGACCATGATTCACGAGTTTAACCGTAAAGGTAAGGCTGCCGGTGCAGGCTTCTATGACTATCCGGAAGGTGCTAAAAAGCAGCTTTGGGAGGGCCTGAAAAAATGGCTGAAAGATACGGATATTTCTGAACAGGAAATGATTGACCGTTTTCTGTTTGTGCAATCTCTGGATACTTTACGCTGCCTGGAAGAAGGTGTACTGGAATCTACGGTTGATGGCAATGTCGGCTCGATTTTCGGAATTGGTTTTGCCCCGTGGACTGGAGGTGCTTTGCAATTTTTAAATCAATACGGTCTGGAAAAAGCGCTGCTTCGTGCCAATACCCTTGAAGCTAAATATGGTGAACGTTTTAAAGCACCGCAATTGCTCAAAGACAAGATTGCCCAAGGCGAAAAAATTTAAATCTTATTGTGCAAAAATATTGTAAAAGAAGAGAAGCGAGACGCTTCTCTTCTTTTACTCGAGCATGATGCTTTTTTAAACCACAGAATCTCATCTGCTTTTACAGGGCTTTTATGTTATAAAGTTACATAAGTTCTAAATTTTTTATTTATCCAGTGGGTAGTCCTCTTATGACAAATAACTCTTCTCCTGAAAAATCATCTTGGGGTTGGAAAGCCGTCATTATTGTGTGTATTTTAGGTGCCTTATTTATGGGCATCTTTTATCTTGCCGTGAGCAACGAACCAGACTATATGCCAAGTCAAAAGCGCAATCAGACGCATACTGCACACCAGCAGCAATCTTCAGCTTCCGAACCTACTGCGGCTGAGATGAATATGACAGAACAAGAACATGCCAATATGGCAGAGCACGATGCCTCTGCTGCCCATAGTCACTGATTATAGAAAATAAAAAAAGCGGGATGAGGTATCCCGCTTTTTTACACCTACTTTAATGGCTATTGAATTACTGCAATTTTAAATACATATCAATATGCGCAATGCCGCAATCCGGATATTGCTCTCCTTCCACAGTAAAGCCCAGTCCTGCATAAAACTGCACGGCATGTACTTGAGAAGAGAGTTTCAAAAATTTGCGCTGCTCATGTTTAGCCTGCTGAATAATCTCCAGCATCAACAGCTTGCCAATGCCCTGTCTACGATAAGCCTTTAAAACCGCAACCCGGCCAATGCTATTATTTTGCAGCAGGCGCGCTGTTGCAACGGGCTGAGCTTGATCAAACACCACAAAGTGCCGAGAAATGGCATCTTGTGTATCCCATTCATCGGCAGCAGCAATGTTTTGTTCCTGAATAAAGACCTGCTCACGAATCAGTTTTGCATCGTTTTGCAATTCATTCCAACTGCCTGTGCGTATCATAAATGGGGGCATCAACCATCATCTTCCTAAAAATAAAAACATCTTTAAAACTGCTTTATTCATTCTTCGATTAACACTTACAGCCTATATCCTGCTGATCCCACTGATCATTCAGCAACAACTCCAGCGAATGTTTTTGAATGCCATACATCTGTTTTAAGGCCTGAATCTGCGCCAAAACCTGCTGATCCGGTTCACTATAATCTTTACGTTTGGTGGCCAGAATCATCTTGTTTTTACTGGTGTGTTCCAACGCCACAAATTCAAACACTTTGGTTTCATAGCCATAGGCTCTGAGCAGCAAGGCACGAATGGTATCGGTCAGCATTTCGGCCTGCTGTCCGGCATGAATGCCAAATTGCAGCATCGGTTTCAGCACTTCAGGGCTTTTCAGCTGTGGACGCAATTCTTTATGACAACACGGCGCACACATGATCATTTGCGCATTTAAGCGAATCCCGGTATGAATGGCAAAATCGGTTGCCACATCGCAGGCATGCAGCGCAATCATGACATCGAGATGTTCAGGCTGATAGGTACGAACATCGCCCTGAAAAAAATCCAGTTGCTGAAAGGCTGAACGCTGCGCAACATCCTGACAAAACTCCACCATTTTCGGATTGAGCTCTACACCTGTAACAAAAGGCATCTGCCCATGTTTGGCCAGATAGTCATATAAAGCAAAAGTCAGATAACCTTTGCCTGAACCAAAATCAACCACACGCAGTGCATGATCATGTTGGTTAATCTGATCCAGAGCACCCGAGAAAATTTCGACAAATTTATTAATCTGTTTCCATTTACGTGCCATGCTCGGAATAATCTGTGCTTTATGGTCGGTAATGCCCAGCGGCTGTAGAAAATAGCTGTCTTGATCGACATAGCGATGCTTGGTACGGTCATGGTCTTGCTGGGTCTCTGCAGGATTCACTATCGTAATCGCCTTTTTACTGCTGCTCAGCATGGCTTTCTTCTTGTTTTTTTCAGTTGCAGTTCTTCACTCGCGGTAAACAGATTGGCCTGCTTCGATTTCGCCAACAATGACTGCACCAAGGGCACGGCTTCAGCCAAAGGGTAATTTTTAGTGACATCCTGCGTCTTATAACGATACAGACAACTGAGCACAGGCTGGTTTTGCAGTGAAATGACTCTTAAGATCATTTTCTCCAGATGTTCCAGCTCACCTTTATACTGGCTAATAATCATTCGATCAAAACTATGTGTTTCAATGGCTTGCTGAAAAGCATCTAAGAATTTTTGTTCCTGAATAAAAGGAGAAGCCGCTTGAGACATACATATCACTCGAATAAATTAGGTCATCAGTTTAAAACTTCTTACTTTAAAGGTAAAATTGCATTACTATACAAGTGTATTTTTAATTATAGAAAATAAATAATGACGACTTCTCAACTGCAGGCTTATGATCCACATGAAGAAAAAATTAATGCGATCAGTCATGCACTTGGCGCATTATTAGCGCTTATTGCCAGTATTTTTATGCTGATCAAAGGCAGTGATTTACCGCTTGGGCAATTTGTCAGCTTGTGTGTGTACGCACTCAGTATGATTTTACTTTTTTCTGCTTCCAGCCTGTATCATTTTGCCGAATCACCACAACGGCGTGGCTGGTACAAAAAACTGGACCATACTGCCATTTATTATCTGATTGCAGGAACCTATACCCCGTTCCTGTCCATCGCCCTGCCTACGGCTAAAGCGCATTATTTATTAATTGCCCTTTGGCTGATTGCGCTGATTGGCACACTATTCAAATTGGTTTTCATTCATCGTTTCCAGAAAATTTCACTCATCGCCTATTTGGTCATGGGATGGCTGGCCTTACTGGTCATGGATGACATGCAACGCTATTTAAGTGCCGAGGCGTTAACCTATTTGATCGTTGGTGGACTTGCATACACTGTGGGTGCATTGTTTTATGCGTTAAAAAAGGTAAGATACACCCACGCTATCTGGCATATTTTTGTATTGATCGGTGCAGGATCACATTTTCTGTCTATCTATCTTTACGTGATTTAATCCTCTCATTCTTCATTTCAGTGACCCTGAGCGAGTTGAGTAGAGAAGATTCTTCGTTGTTTTTTTAAGAAATTACGCCTTTTTTAAAAAGATTACGCTTTTAAAACTAAGCTTTTTTTATTTTTAGTAAGTGTAAGGTCATCCATGGCGTCATCAGATTCTATTGCTGCTTCAGCAGAAGTCGCAACCAATTCAAAATTCCGCGTTCTTACTGCAAGCCTTGTCGGTACAACAATCGAGTTCTTCGATTTTTATATTTATGCAACAGCGGCAGTGATTATTTTTCCCCATCTGTTCTTTCCGGCAAGTACAGACCCAACCACAGCAACCATTCAGTCTTTGGCCACCTTTGCGATTGCCTTTATTGCGCGTCCGATTGGTGCTGCCCTGTTTGGACATTTGGGTGACCGGATTGGCCGTAAGGCAACTCTGGTCGCAGCCTTACTGACGATGGGTATTTCGACCGTCTGTATTGGCTTACTGCCCACTTATGCTCAAGTGGGTCTTGCTGCACCCTTATTGCTTGCGCTTTGCCGTTTAGGTCAAGGACTGGGCTTGGGAGGTGAATGGAGTGGTGCTGTTCTTCTGGCCACTGAAAATGCGCCTGAAGGTAAACGTGCCTGGTACGGTATGTTCCCGCAACTTGGAGCCCCAATCGGCTTTATCCTGGCGACAGGTTCTTTCATCACCCTTGGTGCATTCATGTCGGAACAGGAATTTATGCAATGGGGCTGGCGTATTCCGTTTATTTCAAGTGCTTTACTGGTGATTGTGGGTTTATGGATTCGCCTGAAACTGCATGAAACGCCTGCCTTCCAAAAAGTATTGGATAAACAGAAAGAAGTAAATATTCCATTTAAAGAAGTGTTGACCAAACACTGGGGCATGCTGATTCTGGGTACTATCGCTGCCATCTGTACCTTTGTGGTGTTCTACTTAACCACAGTGTTCGCCTTAAACTGGGGAACCACCAAACTCGGTTACACACGTTCCGAATTTCTGCAACTGCAACTGGTTGCCACTTTATGCTTTGCGGCATTCATTCCACTTTCTGCCGTTTTTGCGGAAAAATTTGGTCGCAAAGCCACTTCAATTGGCGTATGTATTGTTTCAGCATTGTTTGGCCTGGTGTTCTCAAGCATGCTTGAATCTGGCAGCACTGTTGTCGTTTTCCTATTCTTATGTATTGGTCTGGCGATCATGGGCTTAACCTATGGCCCGATTGGTACGGTACTGTCTGAAATTTTTCCGACTTCAGTACGTTATACCGGTTCAGCATTAACCTTTAACCTCGCTGGTATTTTTGGCGCATCTTTTGCACCTTTAATTGCAACCAAGCTTGCAACGACTTATGGTTTATATGCTGTAGGTTATTATTTAACTGCAGCTTCTATCCTTTCACTGCTTGCCTTCCTGGCCATTCGTGAAACCAAACATGATGATGTAAACAACCAGGTTTAATGTCATCTAGACATAAAAAAACCAGCGTGATCAGGCTGGTTTTTTTATGTTTCTCAGATCTGTTCATCACTGAGCATTTCTTGATATAGCTCTTCAAACACCGCTCGATCGCCACCGGCATTGTAATAACTCGGCACAATGTAAGTCACCAGCTGGCGATATCGCTCTGTGCCATATAAATGATCCAGCAAAGCTTCCACATTATTTTCATCAATCCCAAAGGCCGTGATCAGTTGCTGAAACTTTTGATAAAATGTGCGCGCAAATTCTTGCGTGTTCACTACATCCGCCTCTGCTTGCTGAAAATACGTTTCTAAGGCAATTAAACCGGCTTCAAGCTGTGCCGATTGAGGTTCTGTTAAAGCAAAAAACTGACCAACCTCTTCTAAAAAAGACATGCTCTTCTCCTATTTTGTTCTCATTGTTATAAAACAATCTTGTTGTACGGTATGTCAAAAATTGTTCCTAGAACCGATCTTCAAGATTTAAACCAATTCAATAATATCAATGGTCGGCGGTACGCGAAAACGAAAGGGCACACCGACCATTCCTGTACCTACCGTCACAAAGACATCGGCATTTTCATGCTGGTACAAACCCTTTTTATGTCCCAAGATGGAGACTTTTTTCATGATGTAGTTGGTCAGCCAAGGCAGTTCCACCTGCCCACCATGGGTATGCCCCGACAGCATAAGAGGACGGGTCGGCAATTGCGGCACCATATCCACCGTATCCGGGTTATGTGACAAAATCACCCAGGGTTTGTCTTGCGGCAAATCCGGCATGTAGCGCATATCGGTTTTTCCAGCCCATAAATCGCCCACGCCAAGCAATCTGAACTCATCAAATTCAATCATCTGTCCTTCAATATCAATCACATTATTGACTTTAAGTGCATGCCGCAACAGGTTTTGAATCGGTGGTCCCGGGTACTGCTCATCATGATTGCCATTCACCGAATACACCGGTGCATTGATGTCTTGCAAAATGGCCAGTTCATCGGCCAGCTTGTTTTCAGGTTCATAGGTCCAGTCCCCTGCCACCACCACCAGATCAGGATTCTGCCGATTAATTTTATCGACAATAATTTTCAATTGGCGTTCATGCCCGGAAAACAGACCAATATGCAAATCGGCAATCAAGGCAATTTTGACGGGGCTTTGCAGATTTTGCTCCGGATGGAGCTGATATTGCAAAGTTTTAACCATGACATGCTGAGGTTCGATAAAACGGGCATAAATCAGCACGCAGCTCAGCAAGAAAATAAACACCGCTTGGTGAATCGAGTAATAACCACTCCAACCAGCAAACAGGCTAAAGAAAAATAAAGGGAAAAGTAAATAAGATAAATAAAAGGCCAATAAATGTACAAAGGCCTTAAAGGGATGAATAGTTTCTGTCCGTGTCTGGCTTAACCAAGCCTGTGCGATACCCCACACCGCAAGCAGAGCGAAACAAATATAAAAATAAAAAGCAACTGCGTGCGAATCCCACATATTATCGTCTCTAATCATTACGATGATATTACATCATTCATCTATTCTGATATTTATCTTTTCACAGCTCACAATTATACTCAAACCAATTTTTGGTATTGATTACACCCTATGACGCGATCTTCTCATCAGCTCACACACTTAAACAGTGGTCAATCCCCTAGCGCAGCTAGCTATAAAACCACCGTATTATTAAGTTGTAGTCTGCTGCTCGGAATTCCGGCATGTTCCACCCTTCCCAAACAAATACCACAGCCTGTTGAATATTCATTTGATACCAAAACCGAACAGACTTCACTGGCTAAAATCATTGTGCCCTTGAGGGAACAAAACCCAAACCTGACCGGTTATCATGTGCTGTACGACCCGCTTGAGGCATTGGCAGCACGTATCCATTTAATTGATAAAGCAGAAAAAACTTTAGATTTACAATACTACATTTGGGACAACGATAAAATTGGCGCGCTGGCCCTGCACTCCATCATTCAGGCAGCTGACCGAGGGGTAAAGGTCCGTTTATTAATGGATGACAACAATGCCAAAAAGATGGAAGGCATTTATCTTGCCCTCGACCAGCATCAGAATATTGATGTGCGTCTGTATAATCCTTACCGTTTTAGACATTATCGTGCCATGGACATGGTACTGGACTTAAAACGGATTAACCGCCGCATGCATAACAAAAGCTTTATTGCAGACAACCAGATTGCATTAATTGGCGGTCGCAATATGAGTAACCAGTATTATAACGTTAGTGACAATTATCAGTTTTCCGATGTCGACGTGATGCTGGTCGGCGCTGCATCGGATGAAATTATTCATTCCTTCGATGAATACTGGAATGATGATTATGCTTTTCCGGTCAAGCAAATTGTCAATCCCCGACATTATTCCTTGCGTTTTGACAGCCTGAAAAAACAGCTTGAGGAACACTCCCAAAACATTACCGTACAGAATTATCTCGATTTAGCCACCCGATCGCATGCTTTTGAAAACTGGCTGAATAACAGTATTCAATTTGACTGGGTCAAGGCAGAAGTCGTCAGTGATTCACCCAGTAAAATCCGGGCAAAAGCCAAAAAAGAACAACATCTGAATTTTCAGCTGATTAACCGTTTAGAAAAACCCGAACACAGCGTCGATATTATTTCAGCCTATTTTGTCCCGGAAAAAAAAGGCGAGAAAATGCTGAGTGATCTGGCGCAAAACAATATTAACGTCCGGGTACTGACCAATTCCTTTAAAGCCAATGACGTGGCTTTGGTTCATGCTTTCTATGGCAAATATCGCAAGGATTTACTTCAGAATAATGTCCAGCTTTACGAGTTTCTGTCTGTTCCGGAAAGCGAAAACCTGAATGCCCATACCCAGGAAATTGCAGAAAAAGCCAAAGTCAGCATCAAAGGTTTAAGCCGTTCCAGCCTGCATGCCAAACTGATGGCTATTGATGAAAAACAGGTGTTTATTGGCTCTTTTAATCTTGACCCACGTTCCGCCTATTTGAATACCGAAATTGGAGTATTGCTGGACAGCCCGAACCTGGCCAAAGCGGTCCACTCCACCATGGATCAAAACCTGTCTAAATATGCCTACAAACTGGTGTTAGATGCCAACAATAAAATCAACTGGCAAATTAAAGGTCATGATGGCAGCATTAAAACTTACCAAAAAGAACCCAAGATGAAATGGTGGCAAAAAGCCGGGGTTAAAATAATTTCATGGTTACCGGTTGAAGGTTTTATGTAAGCTGCAATGGTATTCACTAGTCATGCAAAGACTCAGGCGGCTTTTTCAGTGCTTTCTGCTGTAACTGTGCTAAACCGGCAATCATCTGGGTATGTACGGCTTCCGTTAAACTTTCAACATCATGTCCTTCCACGGCAATTGCCGGTAAAGCCATGAGATGAACCATCACCTTTGGCATTTCCAAAACGTTTTTAACATGGTCCGCAAAACTAATATCACCGATGAATGGTGCCACCGTATCCAGCTCTCCCTCTTGATTCACATAACAAATCAGACAAATTTGCACCGGACGATTTGCGTCAATGGCGGCACCTAAAATACGGCCATAGATTTTTTTAATTTTGCTGCCATCAGAAGTAGTGGCTTCTGGAAAAAATAATACCGGAATATCACGTTTTAAAAATGTGGTAATTTGCTCTTTAATTTTAATTGAATCACCCGAACCACGTTTAATAAATAATGTGCCACCGCCCTTGGCCAGTTTGCCAAATAAAGGCCATTTTTCAATTTCAGCTTTGGCCAAAAAGAATACCCGGGCACTTGAACCCAACACTGCAATATCCAGCCACGAAACATGGTTACTCACCCACAGTGCCGGCTCACGTGGAATTACTCCATGCACTTGAATCTCAAGGTTAAATACCTTGCATAATTCGCGGCAGAAATGCTGTACATAACGCGTATTACATGGATTGTTCGGATCTTTATATAAGCGATGACGAAAAACCAGATAAAATCCTTGAATAATTGCCGCTAAACCAGCCAATAACTTTTTGCTATATAAGAAAAATTTAGACAAGCCATTTAACGATGAACTTTCAGTTACGGAGGATTGGGTCATAGATGGATCACTAATTATTAGCTGCAGCGTTTAATCATTTATTTGCTGTCATTCTATACTGTTCATTTTGAACTTGCATTGATCATAAAAACCTAAATCAACCAATAAAACCAGTAAATCATTTATTTTTATCACCAATAAAGAGCTTGAATCATGTGCTGAAAATTAAAAACAAGGCTCAGATACATCTCTGTGATTTTCTGCTTTTCATCACTGCCTTCTAGAGGTTCCTGCTCATAAAAACACGCCCTGGACTGAATATCTTGTTACGATGCTTTGTTAAGTTTTTGCTATTTTTCCCTTTGCCTGTTCATTTTCAACTAAAATAAAATTTTAACGCAGTAGAGATCATCTTTAGTGGAATATTTTGAGCAACATCAGGGTGGTGAACGAACAATCTTAGTGAGTGTATCGGTACAGCTATTAGATGACCTTGATGCAGAAGAATTTCGTTTACTGGCAGAATCTGCCGGTGCTGAAATTTTAGACCATATTAACGCTCAACGTATTAAACCCGATCCCAAACTGTTTATCGGCTCTGGCAAGGCAGAAGAAATCGCTTCTCTTGTACAGGACCTTGAAGCTAATCTGGTCATTTTCGATCATTCACTGACACCCGCTCAAGCCCGTAATTTAGAAAAAATCATGCTCTGCCGTGTGGTGGACCGTACCGAACTGATTTTGGATATTTTTGCGCAACGTGCCCGGACCTATGAAGGTAAATTGCAAGTCGAACTGGCACAGTTACAGCACCTCTCCTCGCGCTTAGTGCGCAGCCGCAGTAATCTTGACAGTCAAAAAGGCGGGATTGGCTTGCGTGGCCCGGGTGAAACCTTGCTGGAAACAGACCGCCGTCTACTGCGTATCCGCATGGGGCAACTCAAAACCAAACTGGATAAAGTCCGCCAGACCCGCATGCAAGGTCGTGTTGCACGGCAAAAGGCTGCTGTTCCGACTGTCTCTTTAGTCGGTTATACCAATGCCGGTAAATCCACCCTGTTTAATATTTTGGCCAACAGCGATGTTTACGCGGCAGATCAGCTGTTTGCAACATTAGACCCTACACTGCGCCGCCTGGAATGGGATGGTATTGGACGTTTGGTGCTGGCAGATACCGTAGGTTTCGTGCGTAATCTCTCGCATTCCTTGGTCGAGTCCTTTAAGGCAACGTTGGAAGAAACGCTGGAAGCCACCTTACTGCTGCATGTGATTGATTCCAGCAGCCCGGATATGCTGGAACAGATTGAAGCGGTAGAATCGGTACTCAAGGAAATTGGTGCCAATGTCCCGGTACTGCGCGTCTATAACAAAATTGATGTCAGCGGTGAAGATGCCAAGATTGTTTATGCCAAACCGCATATGCCCGATCGGGTATATGTATCCGCACACTCAGGCCAGGGTTTAGACCTGCTACGTCAAGCGGTACAAGAATGTTTGATGGGCCAAATTCAAAGCTTTGAGCTGATGTTAAAGCCTGCCTATGGCAAATTGCGCACCCAACTCTATGCATTGAATGTCATTCAATCTGAAAATTATGATGATGTCGGTAATCTGCATTTGCATGTGATTATGGCACCGCAAAAGCTGGAACAGCTGATTAAACAGGCTCATTTGCCTATAGATGAAATTCTGGGGCACAAAGCTGCACAATTTAAACGGCCGCTTGAGGAATTTGAAATAAAAAGATAAATCGGTTAAAACGTGACAAGTGTAATTATAATTGTTGGTAAAAATGGACTGGATAAAAACAACGGACTGGCCAGCCTGGATTGGCACCGTGGCATTAATCATCTGCTTCCGTGAAGGAGCCGTATGGGTAACCACACAATTTCATCATCCTGAACTGGGTAATCTGGTGGGCTTGATCAGCCTATTGGTAACTTTATTTATTTGGAGAAGTTTCAAGAAATTACCCAGTCGCTTGGTCGATACCAATAACAAGATCATGAAAGAAAGTGCCTTTGCCTTTTTGCCAATTAGCGCAGGGTCCTTGATTATGCTGACTCAAATGGGCAAAGAAATGCCGGCTTTTCTACTGGTGATGTTTGTCAGCACCCTGATTCCTTTGTGGGTCTATGCAAAAATGTCCAAGCGCTGGTTATAGGGAAATTATATGTTTACAGTACTCTCCGGTTTTTTTATCACCCTGATCGCCTATCTGGTCGCAAAACCGATCAATAAACGCCTGCCGCAAATTCCGGTCATTGTGATTGGCATGTTTTTGATTATTGGCCTGTTGTTGTCATTCGGGATTCGTTATGAATCTTATATGGCACAGGTCAATCCGCTTTTTAATCGCCTCTTGGGCTATGTCACCGTTGCATTGGCCATTCCTCTTGCCGCTATGCGTTATGATGATCTGCCGCTGAAAACCATGCTCGGAATTCTGGTGTTTGCCAGTATCAGTGCGGTCGCGCTACCGATGGGACTTGCCTATTTACTGCATATGACCGATTCCAGCATTATGGCTTTTGCTACACGCGCCGTGACTACCCCCATCGCAATTAATATTGCCACCCTGTTACATGCACCTATGAGTATGGTCATTCTTATTGTGATTTTATCCGGTGTAATTGGAGCAGCCTTTTCTCCCTTGATCCTGCGCCATATCAATGATGAACGCGCTTCGGGTCTGGCATTAGGTTTGGCTGCGCATGCCATTGGAACAGCACAGGCATGGCAAAGAGGCAGTGTGGCGGGACGCTATGCTGCATTTGGCATGGCAGTGAATGCTGTATTTACTGCCATATGGCTGCCTACTTTTATACTTTATTTACAAAAAATGTGACCAAACAGTCATTTGCATTGATAATGATTGTTGCTTGTCAAAAATACTCCTAGTATCAGGAGTACTGTCAGTGGAATGAAGGAACATTCAAAATGGTCAAGATGAAACTTACTATTGCATTAATCTGCTCAACTTTAGCGAGTTTTGCCCTAGCTCAAGACCTTACAGGAACGTGGAAAAATATTGATGATAAAACCGGTTCATCAAAAGCCATTCTTGAAATTCGCCAGGAAAATAATGGCACTTATACCGCACAAGTAGTCAAAGTCACTCCGCGTCCTGGCTATACTCCCAAAGAAATTTGCGTCAAATGCCCGGCACCTTATACCAATCAGCCCATTCTAGGCATGGATGTCTTGAAAGGTTTAAAACATATAGAAGGACCCAACTATGCGAATGGTAAAATTATCGATCCGCTATCTGGTCATATCTACAGTATGAAAGCGAAATTAAGTCCAAATGGTAAACGCTTAACCCTGCGTGGTTATGTTGGGGTTTCAGCGTTAGGCCGTAGTCAGACCTGGATTAGAAATGACTAAATATGACAAAAAGCCACACTATGTGGCTTTTTTCTTCACTGATATTTAAATAATTCACATTATATTTCATTTTTATGAAGCAGTGGTTTGACTAATTTTTAAACGATAACTATATCTTTATATAAATTAAAAAAATATTTTCCACACACAGGAATTGATATGAAGAAAAATCTATTATTTGCTGCTTTTGCCAGTTTAGTTTGTAGTGGGAACGTATTGGCAAATGATCTTAGCGGAACATGGAAAACCATTGACGATAAAACAGGCTCATCAAAAGCCATTCTGGAAATGCGCCAAGAAAGCAATGGAACTTATACGGCAAAAATTGTAAAAGTCACTCCTCGTCCAGGTTATACCCCGAAAGAGACCTGTGTAAATTGTCCAGCACCTTATACCGACAAACCTATCTTAGGATTAGATGTTTTAACGGGATTAAAATCTATCGGTGATAATCAGTTTGTAAATGCCAAAGTTCTTGATCCACTGAATGGTAAAATCTATAGCGGCAAAGCAAAATTAAGTCCGAATGGTAAACGTCTCACTCTACGCGGTTATGTCGGTGTATCCGCACTCGGCCATAGTCAAACCTGGATTAAACAAGATTAAATGATACACATGGTCGTGTACTAGACTCTTTAACAGGAAAAATAATAACTTGAAAGGATGAATTACACCGAATGCTAAACGTTTTATATTATGTGGATATGTAGTAATTATGGCTCTGGGTCGAACTCAAATCTGGATTAGAAACGACTAAATATGACAAAAAGCTGTACTATCTGGCTTTATTATTCACTGATTTTTAAATAATTCACATTATTCTTCATTTTCATGAACCACTATATTGACTATTTTATAAACAATCCAAATATAGTTTTTAAATTAAAAAAATTATTCACCACAACCGCAGGAATATATATGAAAAAAAATATCTTACTTGCTGCTCTTGCCATTGTAGTTTTTAGTGGGAATGTATTGGCACAAGATCTATCAGGTACTTGGCAACAAATTGATGATAAAACCGGTTCACCCAAAGCAATTATCGAAATCAGTAAAGATACAAACGATATTTATACCGGTAAGATCGTCAAAGTAACCCCTCGTCCAGGTTATATACCGCAAAAAACATGCAACAAATGCCCTGCACCCTATACCAATCAGCCTATTTTAGGTATGGATGTACTCACCGGATTAAAGCATGTAGAAGGTACAAATAACTATGAAAAAGGCCGGGTCATCGATCCTTTAGCAGGTAAAATTTATGATGCCAAAGTTCGACTGAATGCGAGCGGAAAACGTCTCACTTTACGTGGCTACATCGGTATTTCAGCATTGGGTCGCAGTCAAACCTGGTTACGGGTCGATTAATTCAAATCCCTGTTTTTAATTAAAAAGCCACAATATCGTGGCTTTTTATCCAAATCAGCTTAAAACTGTTTGCTTGACTCTAGAGTATATTGACTAATTACTTTATCTATCTAATATATCCGTTAATTAGAAAATGAAAGATTAAGTGAGAGTCTTATATGCAAAAGAATCTATTGCTGGCTGCTTTTGCTGCTGCACTTTTCAGTGGAAATGTTTTCGCAGAAGACATTTCTGGAACATGGCAACAAATTGATGATAAGACCGGTGCTGCGAAAGCGATTATTAAAATTAATAAAGAAAACAATAATACATTTACCGGGAAAATTATTAAAGTTACTCCTCGCCCAGGTTATACCCCACGAGAGACATGTAATAATTGCCCAGCACCCTATACCAATCAGCCAATTTTAGGTATGGAAATTCTGAAGGGCTTAAAACATGTATCTGGAACCAATAACTACGAAAAAGGCCGTGTTATAGATCCTCTAGCAGGTAAAGTTTATGACGCCAAAATCAGACTGAATGCAACAGGCAAGCGTTTAACATTAAGAGCCTATATGGGTATTTCCACCTTGGGGCGCAGCCAGACCTGGATCAGACTTGACTAAGCAAGTTTAAATATAAAAAAGCCACATGATGTGGCTTTTTTATTATGGCTTAGCTTGAGGATGACATCACCGGATTATCGACTTTAAACAATTGTTGATCTTCTAATCGATAAGCAATCAGTTGATTTCCCCAAACACACCCCCCATCCACATTTTGAATCTGGGGCGTAATGGTTTTCCCTTGTAATCCAGCCCAGTGTCCAAAGATAATTTGATGGGTTTTAGCCGCTTTGGACTCAAAGTCAAACCATGGCTGAAAGCCTTCAGGCATAGGATCATCCAGAGAATCTTTAAAACTGAATTCCATTTGTCCTTCTGCATTGGTTAAACGCATACGGGTCAAGTAGTTAGTAATGCAACGTAAACGGGCATGACCCTGCAAATCATCCGACCAACAATTTGGCTCTTTGCCATACATGTTAGCCAAAAAAGCATCGACCACGTCAAAGTCATCATGACCAATTACTGCCTCAACTTCCTTAGCTAAAACCACTGTTTGTTCCGCCGTCCAATTCAGCGGGATCCCTGCATGGGTCAAAACCGTATGTTCATTCGGAAATAAACATAAAGGCTGTTTACGCAGCCATTCGATCAAATCATCACTTTCCAAAGCATGAATGACATCATCAATATTGTCTTTGGGATTAATCTCTTTAGTCCCACGTGCCACAGCCAATAAATTAAGGTCATGATTACCTAAAACCGTTGCAGCAACCCCCTTATCAACCAGCTTTTTGATAAAGCGTAAAGCCCCAATCGAATTTTCACCACGTGCAACCAAGTCACCCGCAAACCAAAGAAAATCTTGATCTGCATCAAACTGAATCGTTTTAAGTAATATTTTCAAAGCTTCAAAACAGCCCTGAATATCACCAATCACATAATTGTATCGAATATTCGAAGCTGCCATTTAATCCACCATTTGATCTGCTAATGCTACAAATTGAGCCAGCGTTAAAGTCTCGGGGCGCGCCATCGGATCGACACCTGCTTTCTCAAATCCCTCTTCAACCAGCATACCTTTCAAACTGTTACGCAGCGTTTTACGACGCTGGGTAAAGACATGGGACACCAGACGGGCCAAGGCTTTTTCATTCTTGGCCACAATCGGTTTAACAGCATAAGGCTCCAGACGAAAGACGGCAGAAGTGACTTTTGGTGGTGGATTAAATGATCCCGGTGGCACTTCAAACAGGAAAGTCGGTTTGCAGTAATACTGGATCATCACCGACAAACGGCCATATTCTTTGGTATTGGGTGATGCAGTAATACGGTCAACCACTTCTTTTTGCAGCATGAAGTGCATATCTTTAACTTTGTCACCAAATTCCAGGAGATGGAATAACAATGGCGTTGAAATGTTGTATGGCAGGTTACCAACCACACGTAGCGGACGGCCTTCTTGGAACAACTCTGTGAAGTCGTATTTCAATGCATCTGTTTCAACAATCGTTAAACGCTCAGGATGCGGTACACGACCTGGCAAACCTGCTGCCAAGTCACGGTCAAGCTCAACCACAGTTAAGGCATCACACTCCCCAATTAAAGGTGAGGTTAAAGCTGCAAGACCCGGGCCAATTTCAACAATGTTATCGCCCGAACGCGGGTTCACCGAACGTACAATTTTCGCAATGACACGTTGGTCATGTAAGAAGTTTTGCCCAAAACGCTTACGCGTATGATGCCCTTCGTGTTTGGGGTTTAAGGCATTAATCTGATACATAAACATTTCCAACGTGTAATAAAGACAAGATCACTGAAGCGCAAGTTCGAGCGCCAAATCCACAGCCACATACAAGCTCGAGCTTTTTGCCAGACCTGTACCTGCAAGGGAGAGTGCTGTGCCATGATCGACAGAAGTTCGGATAAACGGTAAGCCCAAAGTAATATTGATGGCTTCACCAAAACCCTGTGATTTTAACACAGGTAAGCCCTGATCGTGATACATCGCCAATACAGCATCGGCATCTTTTAAATTGTCCGGGGTAAATAGCGTATCGGCAGGCAAACTCAGGCTCATATTGATCCCTTGCGCACGATAAGTTTCCAGCACAGGATTAATCACCTCAATTTCTTCCATCCCCAAATAACCATCTTCCCCAGCATGCGGATTTAAACCACACACCAAAATATGCGGATGATCAATCCTGAATTTGGTTTTTAAATCGTGGATTAAGATATCAATCACCTGATGCAGGCGCTCAGGCGTAATCGCATCAGGCACATCACGTAAAGCCAGATGCGTAGTCACCAGTGCCACCCTTAAAGTCTTGGTGGCCAGCATCATCACCACCCGATCGACACCCGCAAATTCCTGATAATACTCAGTATGACCACTAAAATGGATACCCGCTTCATTGATAATGGATTTCTGTACGGGCGCGGTGGCTACACCGACACTTTTGCCTGTCATGGCGTAATCTGCAGAACGACGTAATTGTTCCAGCACATATGCTGCATTTTGGGCATTCAGTTGCCCCAAAACCACTTCTGTATTTAAGGGCACATGTTCGACATAAAGCTGCCCTTGAGCTGAAGATTCTAATTGTCCTTGATATTCAATTAGTTCAATCTCTTTCTTTAATAATTCGGCACGTTGCTTTAATAAATGAATATCGGCTAGTACCACAATCGGACGTTCATCAACACGATCCGCTAAACTTAAACAAATATCTGGACCAATACCAGCAGGTTCACCACTCGTAACATATAAAGGAATCATAATTTATCCAAGAAGCTCAATATTCAACATTATAACGCGAATGCTAAACAAGAAAGCTGAAGCTGAGCAAAACCACATATAGATCAACTAGTTTAATCAACAAAACAACTGGTAATTAGCAATACATCGATATTTTTTACTTTAATAGATTTCTTTCATAAGTCGTTTTAATGACTATAAGTTGTTCATAATACGAAAATAAAAAATTGATTTTTTTAGCAAGTATTCGATTCATGAGTGTGGCATGGATGCCACCACGTTTCCCATCACGACAAGGAAGTCGTGTATGGGGAACAAAAGGTTTTTGTCTACTTTTGACCTTTCAAAAGTAGAGAGATTGCCTACGCAAAGGCATCAAAATGAAATCCATCAGATGATGGCCGTGCTGATTTTAAAAATCAGATTGAACATATTTAAATTTATGAAAGGTGTCTAATATTTCAATAAAAACAAAATTTTAAATTTTCATCATCGCTTATCTAAAATACTGAATGGTACAGGTTCTCAATTCGATAAAATCGTATCTATTGCTTTTAAGCAAAACATGCAAAATTCACAGTTGCAGAACTAAAAGCCAATATTTTTATCTTCATTTACCGCCCCCCGTTTTAGATTTCCCAACACTTCCATTTTCATCCTTGTTCTTTTAAAATATAGCGCTTGAAATTTTATATTTTCATTGTGGTTCTACTGACTTTCAGGTAGAATTCGGTCTCCTTTTGTTTGGACAGATTCCACCGTCCAAACCAACTATAATAGGTAGTGGTTTAATGAAAACTCTCAGCGCTAAGCCAGCTGAAGTTCAACACGACTGGTACGTTGTTGATGCTTCTGGCAAAACTTTAGGTCGTCTTGCGACTGAAATCGCTCGTCGTTTACGCGGTAAGCATAAAACTTCTTATACTCCTCACGTTGACACTGGCGATTACATCGTTGTGATCAATGCTGAACAAGTTCAAGTGACTGGTAAAAAATCACTTGATAAGAAATATTATCGCCATACTGGTTTCCCTGGTGGTATTCGTGAAACTAATTTCGAGAAATTAGTTGCTCACAAACCAGAAGAAATTTTCCAACGCGCTGTAAAAGGCATGTTGCCAAAAGGTCCTCTTGGTTATGCAATGATCAAAAAAATGAAAGTGTACGCTGGTACTGAGCATCCACATACTGCTCAACAGCCACAAGTTTTGGACATCTAAGGGATACAGCACATGGCTACTAACTATGGTACAGGTCGCCGTAAGACCGCAACTGCACGTGTTTTCCTATCAGCTGGTACTGGTAAACTCGTAATCAACAACCGTACTCTTGAACAGTACTTCGGTCGCGAAACTGCTCGTATGGTTGTTCGTCAACCTTTAGAGCTTCTAGAAGCTACTGAAAAATATGACCTTTACATCACTGTTGCTGGTGGTGGTATTGGTGGTCAAGCTGGCGCTATCCGTCACGGTATTACTCGTGCATTGATCGCTGCTGACGAAACTTTAAAACCTGCTCTTCGTCAAGCTGGTTTCGTTACTCGTGATGCTCGTGAAGTTGAACGTAAGAAACTTGGTTTACGTAAAGCTCGTAAACGTCCTCAATTCTCTAAACGTTAATTCGTTTACCGAATCGGACAAAAAACCCTGGATTATCCAGGGTTTTTTTATGGGACTTAAATTTTAATCCGGATAAATATTTCATCTTACTGTTCATGCACATCCTTACCCCACACGCCTTCATGGCACCAGAAAGATTTGGTGAGATAATAATTCGCAAGACCAATCAAAATAAACAGTAAGATTATCGCCAGTTTGATCAGCATCTTGTTTTCCTCCAGTTATTTTTTCTTATCATCTTTCTATCTTAACCCCAATTGCGCTTTTATGCTTCGTGCTTTTTAGCTTGAATTTTAGTATCCTATTCCATTCATTTATCACTGTTTCGGATTATGTCAATCGAAAATGCACATCTACAAGGAATTACGCTTTACAGTCATGCGGATGATTTTCGCTCCCACTGGATACGCTATGTACTTGCAGAGAAGCAAATCAAATATAATCTAATTATTGTAGATGAAGACGATGAGGATCTGGCCAGTCTCAATCCCTATAATCAACTCCCCATGCTGATTGAAAATGATTTAAAATTATTTAATTCCAGCATTATTTCTGAATATCTAGACGATCGCTACCGTCAGAACAAACTCTATGCCGATGCACCAATGCCACGAGCAGAGCAACGTCAATATATCTGGCGTTTTGAACAGGACTGGTTAAAACTGGCAGATATCATGCTGCGACATCCAGATACCCTGAATGAACAAGAGAAAGCGAAAGCTCAAAAGCAACTTAGAGATACACTTATTTCACTCACGCCATTATTTCAGCATTTCCCCTATTTTATGTCTGAAAATTTTACAATTTTAGATTGTATGCTGGCACCTATTTTTATACGGTTAAAGGCGATGGGTATCGAATTGCCTAAACAGCATTGCCGTCCTATTCACTTATATTGTCAACGAATTTTTAGTCGACCTGCATTCATCAAATCTTTAACCATGCAGGAAAAAAACCGCTACAGCGAATTTTTAGTAAATTAATCGAGCAAAATCATGTCTGATCAAGAATTGAATCTCACCCCTACCCGACCTTATTTAGCACGCGCTATCTATGAATGGATTTGTGACAATAACCTGACCCCATATTTATTGGTTGATGCGACTCAGCCCAACACCATGGTACCGGAACAATTCATTCAAGATGGCCAGATCGTTTTAAATATCGTTCCTCATGCAGTGCATAAACTACATATGAGCAATGATGCAATCACCTTCTCTGCGCGTTTTGGTGGCGTTTCACGTGACATCTATGTACCCTTAAATGCAGTATTGGGGATTTATGCACGCGAGAATGGACAAGGTTTGTTCTTTGATCCAAATGAATATGAAGGTATCCAAATTACTGAAGATACTTTAAAATCAACCACAACATCAGAAGAAACTGAACAACCTAAGAAAAAACCAAGCCTACGGTTATTAGATTAAAATAATATGGAGCAAGTGAATGGCTTTTGATTTAGTACAATATTTTGCTGAGCAGATTAACAATCAAAAGCCTCAGCTTCTCGAACACTATTCTAGAGAAGATCGAAAAACATATCTGTTAGAAATTAATACACTGGTATTAGGTAAACTCATTTCACTTTGGCGAACTGACGATAAAAAAGTTTATCAGGAGATTTCTTCACCCGATGATCTGTTTATTCAAGAGGTTGCGCGACACCTTACAACATCTTCAAAAAATCAGTCCACCCTGCCTAAAAATGAATTAGAATCAACAGTAACTGAAATATTAAAATTACAACTGGCAGAATTAAAACAGCTTAATGACATTGGAAACCTGAATATCAGAGGTTTACGTGAACTGATTTTAGGACAGATTGAACACTTATCTGGGCAGGCTTCTGATTGGGTTTGGTCAACAAATGATCTAACAGAATTAAAAGGCTCTAAACCAATTGAGCAAGAAGAGATATCATTAGACTTAACAATGAAGGAGTTTAGTCAAATGGTTCACCAGAATATCCAGCAGCATGATGATGTTGAAGAAGTTTCAGTTGTAAGCACCCCAACTTGGGCAAAGATTGTTGAGCCTGTCGTTGCAATCGCAATTCTTTGGGTACTGACCTCTGCAGCATGTAATATTTTTGCTTAAAATTTGCAAAAATTCCGATCTTAAAACCAGCAAATGCTGGTTTTTTTATTACTTATATTTTCCCTACCAAAAAAAGCCCCCTCGTTTGAGGGGGCTTTTGAATAATGAGCTGGCGATGACTTACTCTCACATGGGTAATCCCACACTACCATCAGCGCTAAGAGGTTTCACTTCTGAGTTCGGGAAGGGATCAGGTGGTTCACTCTTGCTATGGTCG
>NZ_VPCP01000054.1:0-23132 GCF_013418145.1 Acinetobacter sp. YH12201
CGTTCAATCTGAGCCATGATCAAACTCTTCAGTTTAAAATCAATAGTGCTTTATTCAAAACACCAAATCTGGCTCATCAATTTTCTGACAAATATTTCTCAAATAAACTTCGAGTAATTTCTACCATCAATCAATGAAAATAATTTCGATCAATCAACCAGTAAAAATCCACACAAGTTGTTCTTCATAATCTCTTAATGATCTTCTTACTGGTTCGTCACCAGCAAGCTAGGTCGGCTATATTACACTAAATATCCTTAGTGTCAATCAGTAATTCAAATTGTTTTAAACTTTCTTTCTAAAACCTAATCTTAACACTTCGTGCTAAGTTACTGTTTTATCAGAAGTTTTAATCTTCATCACCGCCGATGGATGTGCATTCTACAGCATTTTAATGTGCTTGCAACTCCTTTTTTTAAATAACTCAACAAAAATATCACGACTGTTTACTTATTGCACAAAATAGAAGGTTTTTATTATTTTTTGCACGCAAACGGGACAGGATTGGCTAGTTCATCACGCATTTTTTCCTGTTTATTTTTTTCTTGCCAGCTCAGTGATCGGCAATCGATATATTCACAATAGCCACTTTCACCTGTTTCTTCATGATGATTAATTCTGACTTGATATTTAAAACTACCCACATAACCTGCAGCTAAGCCAAATTTAAAATCTCCGCGGCTTTGTGCCTGTACGGAAATGCAGGTGCCATCTTTATCTTCATAACCCCATTCAAACTCACGTGGCAAATACATGCTTTGCCCATTCGGTGTTTTTACTTTGGGATAAACCCGATGGACTTTAAAGCGCACGTTCTGATCAAACATTTGCGAGATGCCTGTTTTCCCATCTCGCAAATATAGTCGTGACTGTAAAATGCCATTGAAAGAATCTCGAACTTGAGCCAAAAGCAGTTGACGCTGATTTTCCAGATTAATGACTTGGTAGGTAAAAAATGCCAAAGGCAAATAGGGGAAATTAATGGAACGAGCATATTCAAAACAGCCCATCTGCTGAATCTCAAATTTTTGTTCCTTGTATGTCACCTGCCCTTCACATTGACACAGTAAAGACCAGTGATCTGCCAGTCCCATACGCAACCGGGTAAAATAAGAAACAATATTGCTGGTGCAAATTGATAAATCAAAACTTAGTTCTTTATCTTTACGCTGTATATGGAAATGGGGGAAATTTCCGCTAATGATTTCCCTGTCTAAAAACTGAAAATGTTCTTTGCTAAAACGACAATCCTTACCCACCGAGTAAGCATTTAATTGCCCCACCATATGCGGGCTAATACTGGCAATGGTAGTGGCAGTATCTAAAGCTGTGGTTTGAATGGCACTTTCATTGCGCAGCATTGCTGCATTCGGCTGGCCGATCAGACTAATGAAATTGAGGTAATGTAAGGGTGCGGGTAGACCAGGAATCATCAAACCTTGATGAATGATTTTATAGCGACCTTTTTGCGCATGATAGGCCAAGCGCAACTGAAATGGAGCCTGATTGAGTTGTTTGGAGCGATCAAATAAATCTTGAAACAACTGCATATCGTGCTCCTTTTTATTTTCAGTATAGCGTTCTCATTTTTATATGGCGGTATTTTTTCTTGCCAGGAAAGTAGTCACAAAACCCGACAATGCATAGATAATGGAAATCACCAGAATCCCTACAGGAATATTATAAGTAATTGCGGCAAAGATAAACACTGCAATCGGTAACACAAAAAATGGTACACGTTTGCGATCAAATGTTTTAAATGAATAGTATTTGATATTGGAAATCATCAGTAATCCCACAGCAATGATCGCAATCGCATTAAAGATCTGAATACCCAATTCACGTATATCAAAAATTTGCGGAAAATCTTGTGCGACCCAGACCAGGGTAATAATGATCACCGCAGCCAACGGACTTGCCACACCAATAAAATAGCGTTTATCTACCACACCAATTTGCACGTTGAAGCGTGCCAGACGGAAAGCTGCACAAGCGGTATACACAAAACAGGCAGCAAGTCCAATGCGCCCCAAATCATGCAGACTCCAGCTATACATTAAAATAGCCGGCGCCACGCCGAAAGCAAGCAAGTCAGACAAGGAGTCGAACTGTTCACCAAACGGGCTTTGAGCACCAATCGCACGTGCTACCCGACCGTCCAATCCATCGAATAATGCCGCCAGAAAAATAGCATAAATGGCTTGAGTGAAATCTCCATTCATGCTGGCAATAATGGAATAAAAGCCCGATAGCAAAGCGGCTGTTGTAATCAGATTCGGCCACAGATAGATGCCACGACGTTTCACCTTTTGTCCCTCGTGGGTATGCTCTTCTTCTTCCACTTCAAAGGTGATGCCATCAAAACCATGCTCATCACGTGGAGAAGATTCACTTTCAGGTTTGTTTATACTTGTCATTCTTTGTCGATCCTAAATGTAACCGTATCTTTTTCAACGTATCTCTTATTCGCCAACCAACCAGCGAACCGCGGCATGTCCACCATTTTCACTCATACGTAAATGCGGGAATAACCATTGTAAAGCTTCATCCGCATCTTCAGAAAATTTCCATGGCGGATTAATCACCAGCAAACCGCAACCATTCAGCCCCACTGGCGTATCATCCGGCCATACACAAACTTCACATACCAATTGACGGCGAATACCAGTTTTGATCATTTTCTTTTCAAAACGTTCAATCATGGCGCGATCTTTAATCGGATACCACACCGCAAAAACGCCGGTAGGCCATTTTTTATACGCAGCAACCAACAATTCGACCAATTGTGGAAAATCTTTACGTTCCAATTCATAAGGTGGATCAATCATGACCAGACCGCGCTTTTCTTTAGGCGGAATCACCCCAAGTAAGCCTTCATAGGCATCACGTTCATGCAGGCCGGCACGGCGGTCACGAATATTAAAACGCAGCTGCTGGAAGACTTCAGGCTGCATTTCGAAAATAGTGGCTTTATCTATTTCACGCATGCCTTCCAGAGCAAACCAGGGTGAACCCGGATAGGCACCCTTACCTGAAACTTCACGCATATCTTGAACAACTTTAAGATATTGCTTTACGCCTTCAGGCGCATTGCGGGTGATTGAATCATCCAGCTTGATTAAACGGTGGATACCATTTAAAAACTCACCTGATTTCTGTGCTGCAGACGTCGATAAATCGTATTTACCTGCCCCACCATGCGTATCGATATAGCGATAAGGTTTATCTTTGGCATTTAAACGTGTTAAAAGTTGCAGCAATAACACATGCTTCATGACATCGGCAAAGTTGCCTGCATGGAAATGGTGACGGTAATTCATGTTTCTTTAATTCCTGATATCAACCGATATTTTAGCATGAAAAAATGTTTCGTTCCGCAGGATATCTTGCTCTAGAATACGCCAGCGTTTTTCTATCCTGTTTATTGAGTATATCTTTATGGATGCAATTCACTTCCCAAAGTCATGCCATGTTGATCAAATAATTGAAGATTTAGATCAGCAAGGCTTCAGTATTATTGATGATGTTTATCCTCAAGAATATATTCATGCCTTGGTTGAAGAATGCACTTCTCATCTGAATCAGTTTAGAGAAGCCGCCATTCAAAATGGGGTCATCAGCAAAATTCGTAGCGATCATATTTTATGGATTAATGATGATTTAGAAAAAGCTCAACAGCACGTTAAAACGCTAGAAAGCTTGGGTGAACAACTAAACCAAGCCTTTTTTCTTGGCATCCGTGAAGTAGAAGCCCATTTTGCCTGTTATAACGCCGGCGAGTTTTATGCCTTACACCGCGACAATCCACAACAAAAAAATGACCGCATGATTTCAGCAGTCTATTACCTGCATGAAGACTGGCAAGCGGATTGGGGCGGTGAATTGCGTTTGCAGGATAAGAATGATCAGTGGCACATTATCCCGCCAAAACCAAACCGGATTGCCCTATTCCAAAGTGATTTATTGCACGAAGTACTGAAAGCCAAACATCAACGCCTATCCATTACCGCATGGTTACGTAGCGGCAATTCCATTTGGTAATTCACAATGAAGGATGCTTTAAATCTGGAAAAACATCCTCATATAGCAATCATTGACAGATGAGGATGTAACCGATGCGGGAAAACACCAAACAGATTATTCAACGTATTGGCGAAACCGATCAGCTGTATTTACAAGGAAATACGCCAAAACTTGCCTTGGAACGTGCTGAGTTACGCATGCAACTGGTTACCTTCAGTATCGTACGTCAGGAACAGCTTCATTTTCTGCAAGAGGCCGTAGTTCTGCTTGAACAGAGCCGTATTGAATTTGAAGAAATGCCGTTAAGTTTATATATGAACTTATCCATGCATTTAGCCAAAGCCTATATGCTGTATTTCGAAATCACCAAGGAACAAAGATTTGCCTTGATTACCCAGCAAATCTTAAAACCGCTCATTCATGACCAGTATGGTGATATTTATTTCTTCCTAGCTTATGCTTCTGCAGCTAAAAGTGAAACTGCCTTAACGCGACATTGGCTCACCAAATACAGTAAAACTGCCGATTTTGACTTGATTCTGGTACAAGAGCATCCAGCCTTTCATCCCTTCCGTGAACACGACTGGTTTGTGCATTTAGTCAAAAGTAAAGTTCATTAATTGCAGATTTAACGATAAAAAACGCCTGCAATGAGGCGTTTTTTTATGATCTGTTCTGCTTAAAAGTTCCTTCTTCTCAGCAGGTTTTAAAGCTCACCTGTCTACAAAAAATCAGGCAGGTTGCAGTCTGGTGGCATTCATATGTAATTGCTGGTTCAATTCATCAATCAACATGACCCATTCATCTGCGTCTTCCACCAAATAGCGAATTAAAAACTCACGCTGGGATTTATTCCAGAAGGGAGCATCATGCAAATTTTGATGTGCGGGTAATTGATGGGTACGAATAAAAAGCTCAATAGCCGCAGGACTAGACGCAAGTCCAAGTTGTTCAAATAACATTTTAAAGGATGGGTTATTATTCATGAGCATGGCACACTCCTTATCAACCAAACTGTCATTTATTATTCAATTAACTTATAAGATATTCATAAAAAAACCTAGTGATAAAACTAGGTTTGTTGTTTCAATTTGTGTTCAATGATGCGTTGACGTTGAAAGCCGGTCTTCGGTATGCAATTGCTCATTTAAGATATCCACCACCATGGCCCATTCATCATCTTTTTTCCAATGACTGATCAGAAAATCATGCTGTGCCTGTGTCCAGAATGGAGCGTGATGCAAAGGTATATCCATCGTCAATTGATGGCTTTCTATAAACTTGTCTATCGCCTCCTGGCTCGCATCAAGTCCCAACTGTTCGAATAAAAGCTCCAATGTGGGTTGCTGATCAAACATCTCATTCTCCTTAAACCTTTATTGTTAACTTTTAAATTAGACGCAAGCCTCTAAAAATTCAGTTGTCACTGCATCACAGCATGTTATTTTTTGTTCAAAAGCCAAATTTCAGGCGTAAAAAAAGCACCCCGAAAGGAGTGCTTCTTCAATTTAATCTAAACGATTAAATTATTTAACCATGTCAGCAATTGCTGCACGTTCTTCTTCTAGCTCGTTAAGAGTGAAGTTGATACGTTCACGGCTGAATTCGTCGATTTCAAGACCTTGAACGATCTTGTATTCGCCATTTTCACAAGTTACAGGGAAACCGAACATTACGCCTTCAGGGATACCGTAAGAACCGTCAGAAGGAATACCCATAGTTACCCATTCGCCGTTTGTGCCAAGAGCCCAATCGCGCATATGGTCAATTGCAGCGTTTGCAGCAGAAGCAGCAGAAGACAAACCACGCGCTTCGATGATCGCAGCACCACGTTTACCAACAGTTGGAAGGAATACGTCTTTGTTCCAAGCAGCATCGTTGATTTTGTCTTTTAAGCTTTCGCCGTTAACAGTTGCAAAACGGTAGTCAGCGTACATTGTTGGAGAGTGGTTACCCCAAACAGTCATAGTTTTGATGTCAGAAACTGCAACGCCAGCTTTTTGAGCAAGTTGAGTCAACGCACGGTTGTGGTCAAGACGTAACATTGCTGTGAAGTTTTTCGCAGGAAGATCTGGAGCAGATTTCATTGCGATGTAAGCGTTAGTGTTCGCAGGGTTACCTACAACAAGTACTTTAACGTCACGGCTAGCAACTTCGTTTAATGCTTGACCTTGACCGATGAAGATCTCACCGTTCACTTTAAGAAGGTCAGCACGTTCCATACCTGGACCACGTGGACGCGAACCAACTAGAAGAGCGTAGTCAGCATCTTTGAATGCAACTTTAGGATCATCAGTACCGATCATGCCAGCCAATAATGGGAAAGCACAGTCGTCAAGTTCCATCATTACGCCTTTAAGCGCAGCTTGAGCTTTCTCAAAAGGAACTTCTAATAATTGAAGAATAACTGGTTGGTCTTTACCCAACATCTCACCGCTAGCGATACGGAATAATAGGCTGTAACCAATTTGACCAGCAGCGCCAGTAACGGCAACGCGAACAGGTTGCTTCATGTAATTATCTCCAATTGAGAGGATCGTCATAATAATTAAATAGCTGTTCTATTTAATCTTAATAATCATAAACGGCAAAGATTGTACTCCAATACTTTGACAGATGCATTTAAAAGAGAATGGATTTCAACAAAAGTATGATAGGAAATATAAATAAAATATATAAAAAAGCTTAGTAAGAACCTTTTATGGTAAATATATTTGGACAGGTATTTTGTACTTCTGCTGAACAGCGCTTGTACTGCCCATTATTTTTGTAACAAAGTTTCACTTCGGTCAGGATGGCATTTCCCTGGGAAGTGGCACAGCTAAATTTAATGGCATTGGCAGGTAAATTTGGATTCAAGCGCAAAAACTGCAGCCGGAGATTGGTCTGATGCATGGCTCGCGTTTCAGGACTGGTTAATTCCTTCGGTATTTTGAGACGCTCGGCATAATTAATCATGGTACGGAAATATTGACTTGAGTTCATCTGTACACAACCACCGATTCCCCGCCAGAGTTGCATGCGGGCATTTTCATCGGGCATGACACGTGCTACGACTTTTGCCTGCAAGGGAGATAAAGCCGCAGAGGATGTGGTCCTGCACTCGGTTTCCGAAGTTTCCGGATACAAACCGGAAATATTCAGCGAATAGCCTTCCAGACATTTGCGCTGTTTTGATTTTTGGGCATCAAACATGCATACCGCAGGGGTCATTTGTACCACCATGACATAACCCTGCAAAGGGGCTGCAAAAGTTTGAGGTGCAAACAGCCCTAGTCCAGCACTGCTCACCGCGAACAGCACCCATCTTAGTAAAACTGAAGTTCGCCCAGAAAATATCATCAACAAGTCAGACCTATCAATAAAACTAAAAATTAAGGATTATTTCTTAATGGAATTATATTCATCCGTTTTTCAATCGACTGCGCTCCTTGTCCAAGCAATACTCCATAATGGGTGGCGTTAGTCATGACATGTTTTACATAATCACGTGTTTCGGTTAAGGGAATGGTTTCAGTATATTGATCAGCGGCTATCTGCTGGGCATCCGGTTGCCAACGACGTGCACGGTTTGGACCAGCATTATAGCCAGCCGTTGCCAGCACAGGATTATTGCTGAGCTGGCTCTGAATCATCGACAAATAAAAAGTGCCATAACGAATATTGGTATTCATGTCGGTTAAAGCTGCCGGATTATAAGTTTCGCCCATTTGCCGGGCCACCAGTTTCGCCGTATCCGGCATAATTTGCATCAACCCTCCTGCACCCACATGTGAACGTGCCTGTGAAACAAAACGGCTTTCCTGACGCATCAGACCATAGGCCCATGCAGGATCGATTCCGGCATTTCGACTATGGCTGACCACATAACTTTGATGTGGCATGGCATAACGATAGGAATAATTGTGTCTGGATTCAGTACGGTCAGCCGCGTAAATGGCACGGTCATACCAGCCTATATCCGTCGCACGTTTTGCAGCTGCCAGTAGTAAGCCATCATCATGTTTTAAATAGGCCTGACGCACTGCCCAGTTCCATTCACGATTCACATAACTATCCGGTGCGTTGACACGGCGTAAAGCAAAAGCACGGTTGAAATGAATATTTTGGCTTAAACGCTGCACATCACTATTTGAAGGTTGAACATTATTGGGAATATTATTGTAACTTTGCCCTAACTTATCTCTGGCCAGCAGATTATGGTAATCATCCCCCTGTGCCAATTTTTTGAAAATTTCTTGTGCCACACGTTTAGAGTGAGCATCGCCACGTTGCTCTGAAGCCCGTGCCAACCAGTACTGCCAACGATCTTCCTGCTTTTGGGTTACGCCCATCGCATCAATGGCCCGAATCAGGCTTTCCCATGCACTAAAACGAATGGCTTGACGAGCATAAATTTCCGCTTCTTCTGCACTAAAGGGCAAACCGTAACTGGCATCCAGATAATTCAGTACTTCACGGTTAAAATTGTTTTTCATCACCGTGGTTCCGCCAATATAGCCCACAGTACGATAGAGCGCTTTTTGTACTTGTAGCGGTGTCCCCTCTGCTGCATTTTTAACGGAAGCCATTGCAGTATTTAAGTCGCTATCGGCCAGACGTCCCAGGGCATAAATCAAATAAGCCTGATCTGCACTGGTGGCTTTAGGCGCAGACCATAAATAATTTAAAGGATTGGCCTGAATTTGATTGAGCTGTGCAAGTGATAGGCTCAGCCCCAGCGTTTGTGCAGTAGCCAAGGCCAAGCCCGACTGCCCTGCACGAAGCTGTCCCCATAAACGTTGCTGCCTGTCCTGCTCGGTCATTAGGGGACTCGACAGCATCATACGTCCCAAACCGGTACAGGATTCAGGTTGTGAGTTGGTGGCAAGCCAGACATCTTTATATTCAGCAAAAACCAGGGGATCACCCGATTTGGCACGAACTTGGGCAACCGCACAGCTTTCCGCCTGATCCGGATTAGTCACATACTGCAAAATAGGCTGCGCAGTCGCAAAATCTGCCTGCTTGACTTTTTCTTCGACATAATCAGCAGCCAGTTTTTCCGCCATCGCTGATTGCGGATAACGCTGAGCAAAATTGATAATTTGGCTGGCAGGCTGATTAGCCAAATTACTATTCAATAACCAGTATTCCGGATAATAACCCAGCACATCGTTCTGCATCGATGCCTGATATTGTTGTAATAAATCTAAATTTGCAGAATTGGCAGCACGCAAAGCATCATTAAACTGTTCATCAGCCGCATAAGAAATCGAAATAAAACCGGTAGATGCCAAAGCCAAAGCAAGCACTTTATAATAATTTTTATTGATTACCCGATTAAACATATGCCCGCCTTCTGTCATTTAATATTGCCTTGGTCGCACCTAATCATTTTTGAATAGTTTAATTATTATTACACTACTCTACTGTTCTGTTATGTAACCTTATGATTAGACAATATTAATTTTCAATCATTTTTACTTCACAAATCAATATTTTTGCAGCTTTATTTAGAGCTATAAGTTTGGCTTCGATTCCTGCTAAAATATGCGCCTTTCTTGTATTCAAATTGCATTTTTTCAAGATGGCAGTCAGCCTCTTTCTTCCCCTTCAATACTATTAGGCATTGAAAGGAAAAAGAAATATCGCTCGCTGAGTGAGCTTGATACAGTCAGTCTTGAATTGCGATTTCACCGATTTATCCTTTAGGAGCCTACATGACGGTTCAAACCTTCATTCCAAATAGTGCCCAAGCTGCTTCAGAAAACACTGTTACCCAGCCACAGCACACCCCAGCCGACGGTTCAGTGAAAAAACTGTATATCGAAACGCAAGGGTGTCAGATGAATGAGTATGACAGTCATCGTATGGCAGATCTTTTAGGCGACTCGCACGGTTATGTATTGACCACTGACCCAAATGATGCCGATATTCTGCTGATGAATACCTGTTCCATTCGTGAAAAGGCCCAGGAAAAAGTGTTTTCCGAACTGGGTCGCTGGCGCAAGCTGAAAGAAAAAAATCCTGACTTAGTGATTGGGGTCGGCGGTTGTGTAGCTTCTCAGGAAGGTGACAATATTCAGAAACGTGCGCCATATGTCGATATGGTTTTTGGTCCACAAACCTTACACCGTTTACCGCAAATGCTGGATCAGCATTCTGAACAAATTGAAAAACCGAAGAAAGAAAAAATCAAGCTGGTGGATATTTCTTTCCCGGATATCGAAAAATTCGACTTTTTACCTGAACCGCGTGTTGAAGGCTATAAAGCCTTTGTTTCGATTATGGAAGGCTGTTCCAAATACTGTTCTTTCTGCGTAGTCCCTTATACCCGCGGTGAAGAGGTATCGCGTCCTTTAGATGACGTACTGGCGGAAATTGCCGGTCTGGCGGAAAAAGGGGTTCGTGAAATCAGCCTATTAGGTCAGAACGTGAATGGTTATCGCGGCGAAACTTTTGAAGGCAATATCTGCACCTTTGCCGACTTGCTGCGTCTCGTTGCCGAAATTCCGGGCATTGGCCGTTTACGTTATACCACTTCACATCCGCTTGAATTCAATGATGACCTGATTCAGTGCTACCGTGACTTGCCACAAATGGTTTCGCACCTGCACTTGCCGGTACAAAGCGGTTCCAACGATGTGCTGAAAGCGATGAAACGTAACCACACCATCGATGTCTATATCGAAAAAATTAAAAAGCTACGTACCGTCCGTCCGGATATGCATTTATCTTCAGACTTTATTATTGGTTTCCCGGGTGAAACCGATGAGAACTTTGAAGAAACTTATCAATTCATCCAGGATTTGGACTTTGACCATTCTTACAGCTTCATTTATTCAAAACGTCCAGGTACACCCGCTTCAGAACTTGAAGACAATACCCCTGAAGATGTCAAAAAAGAACGGCTGGCCAAAGTTCAGCAATGGATTAAACGCTCAAGCATTGATAAAACTGATGCCATGCTCGGCACCATCCAGCGTGTGCTGATTGAAAAAGTTTCTGACAAAGATCCGAACCTGTTGATTGGTACAGCGGACAATACCCGTCTGGTGTCTTTCATTGGTGATCCGGCCTGGGTTGGGCGTTTTGCAGAGATTGAAATTACCGAAATTAAAACTTTAAATTTTGTTTACGGTGAGCTCTTGAATCTTGAGCCTGACGTGGCGTAATGTAAGGTGATCAGTAAGATCATTTTATAAGGAATTCTCTTGACTGCAGCGATCCGACGTACAGTAACTTTTCCTGGTATTTCAATGGAACGTTTAAAAGGCATGCTGGGTGCTTATAACGGTCATTTGAAACAAATCGAACAGCGTTTAGAGGTCAAAATTTCCCATCGAGGTGATGCTTTTTACATCGATGGTGAGATTGATGCAGTAGAGAGAGCCGAAAGCCTCTTGATGCGTCTACATGAAGAAACTGAAACCAGCCAGCAAGTCAGCGCGGATACTTTGCATCTGATGATTCAGGGCAGTCAGACGGATCGTGAATTGCAGGAAGATCTTTCTGACAATGAACATACCGGTCTCGATGCCGTCTGGTTGCAAACCCGCAAAGGCCGGATTAATCCACGCGGCGCAAATCAAAAGCGTTATGTACAGCGTATTTTGCAAAGCGACATTTCCTTTGGTATAGGCCCTGCTGGTACCGGTAAAACCTATCTTGCCGTGGCTGCTGCGGTAGATATGCTGGAACGTAATGAAATCCAGCGCATCCTGCTGGTTCGTCCTGCGGTTGAAGCCGGGGAAAAACTCGGTTTCTTACCGGGGGATTTAAGCCAGAAAATCGATCCTTATTTGCGCCCGCTTTACGATGCCCTGTATGAAATGCTGGGCTTTGAAAAAGTCGCCAAACTGATTGAACGTCAGGTGATTGAAGTTGCGCCCCTCGCCTATATGCGTGGCCGTACCCTCAACCATTCTTTCGTGATTTTGGATGAAGCGCAAAACACGACGCCAGAACAGATGAAAATGTTCCTGACTCGTTTAGGCTTTGGTTCACGTGCGGTCATTACCGGCGACATCACTCAGGTCGATTTACCTCGCGGTCAGCAATCTGGTTTAGCCCATGCTTTACGTGTACTGGAACCTGTAACCGAAATTCATATCACCCGTTTCCATTCCCGTGACGTGGTTCGTCACCGGCTGGTACAGAAAATTGTCGAAGCCTATGAAGGATGGGACAGTGAACAACACCGTCTTAGTGCTGAAGCACGAGCAGAACGTAAAGCGCGTCAGGAAGCATTGATTGCTGAAAATGATGCTGCTGCCGATGCTCAGGACTAAGATACTTTAAGGATTCATTTTGAAACTTAACCTATCATTGCAACAAGACTACCAGTCACCTGAACTGGTATTAAAACGCGCTTATATTAAAAAGGTCATTGAAACTACACTTCGTTTTATCAATGTCGATCAGGACTGCGAAATCGGGATTGCCTGTGTAGACAATGACGAAAGCCAGAAGCTGAATCTGGAGTATCGTCAAAAAGACAAGCCGACCAATGTGCTGTCTTTCCCGAGCGATGTGCCAGAAGAAGTGCTGGCAATGCTGGATGCCCTACCCATTGGTGACCTAGTGATTTGTATTCCTGTGGTTTTACAAGAGGCCATTGATCAGAATAAAACCCCGATTGAGCATTTTACTCATATGCTGGTGCACGGCACCTTACACTTGATGGGCTATGACCATGAAACCTCGGATGAAGATGCAGAAGAAATGGAAGCATTGGAAATTGAGATTCTGGCGAAGTTAGGTTTTAAAAATCCCTATACTGAGCAACAGTAAGTTCTAGCAGCCTTCCCATTTATTAAACCCGATTAATTTCGATTAGTCGGGTTTAATAAATGCCAAATAAGCATAAAATCTTAAAATACTCCTCAATAAATGCTGGAAAAAATGATGAACAGAATTCTTTTCCGACTTTGCCTGATTTCAGCGTTATTTCCTGCATCCCAACTGTATGCCAATGTTGAATCTGTATGTAAGGAAGTAAGGTTCCAGCCAGCAGATAATGCCTGGGTAGGCCATTATTATCTGGAAGGCGTGATGGAAGTCGGCTCTGAGCTTTTACTGCAACCAGACGGCAAGTTTAAATGGTATCTGGCAGTCGGTGCTTTAGACCAATATGCAGAAGGAACCTGGTGGAAAAATGGGACATGTATTGGCTTGAAAGCGGCTCCCCAATACCACCAATATTTACAAATCTTCCCGACCCGCCTCGATCTTTCAGAACAGGACTTAAACGTGACATGGCCGGATGGGCGTCAAAAGGGGCACTATGTATTAGCATCACCTTAAAAACATAATCAAAATAAATACTTGTCAAACTTTTAAAAGCAGATCAATGCCATTCAATCAATGCACCTCAAACTCAGCTTCAGCCGGGTCAAACCGCCAGGTACGCACAATGCGAAGCTCGGAAATATCTTTCATCCCTTTATCAAAACCACCGAATGGAGCAGCTTTACGTACTGAAGTCTTGGCCGCTTCATCCAGTAAACCATGACCTGAACTTTCAATCAGACGAATGGCACGAATTCCGCCACTTTTATTTAAGATGACCATTAAACGGACCTCTCCTGCGAGGCGTTGCACTTTGGCTGCATCGGGATAATAGCGGTTACCGTAAAATTCTACTTTCTCACGGAATTTTTCCAAATAAGCGGCAGAAATATCCTGCTTGGCCTGTATACCATCTACGGTTTTAATTTTTTGCTGACGACTAAAATTTTGCTGACGTTGCAAATATTGTGCTTCCAGACTTGCCACCATCGCGGCCTTGGCCTGAAACTGGCTATTCAGCTCCTGCATGGCTTTTTTGCGCTGGTTCTGTTCTGCTTCTTTCTTCCAGCTTAAGGTGGTCATCAGCACTTTTTCTTCAAAGCTGAGTTCGCGTTTCTGTTGTAAACGCTCCAGAGTTTCCTGTTGCTGTTCACCGGTCGTTTGCTCAGTCATCGCTGCCGGCATATCGCTCGACATACGGTGTGCTTCACGAAAAGTTCCAGAACCTTGCTGATCTGCCTGTGCCAAAAAATCCGCATGTTCCACCTTGTCCTCACTCGGACGTAATGTGACGGCGATCTCTTTGACTGCCGCATCACTTTCTTTCGGCATGGCAAACTGCAAAGTCAAAATAATCAAATGCAAAGCAACAGCTACAATCACTGCGCTTGTGAAAATTGGATCTTTCCACCATGCATGCATTAAAGGTGCGAAACTGATTTTCTTAAGCATCACATTAAACCGACAAAATGTCTGGTCCCCAAACTGCATAAAAGCAGTATAAAATAAACACAGCGTCTAGTTTTGAATGAAGAAACGAGAACTCAGTCAATAAGCACGCTGTAGACAATTAAAATCATGAAAATGGTGCAATTAATTTTGTTAAACTGCAAGGTGGAATATCTGTATTTTTAATACTTTCGACAGAATCTATCGAAGTTTAAGAAGATTAACTCGCTGGGATGCCTTATATGCAAACGCTACTATCCAATATCTCTAAACGTATACGCCAGGTGTATGAAAAGGCTGAAGGGTTTATTGAAGATGAGCGTGAATTTCCCCTTTCTCAAGTTTTTTTAAATGCAACTTTTCAGCGTTTTGTTACTGACAATGTTGCCATGCTGAAAGATCTGCATGCCGACTTGCATGAAGACTGGCTACGCTTATATGCAACGCTTGATGTGAAGGGTTTATACATTACCCTTTCAGTCGATTTGAAACTGGTACAGATGGAACTGAATAAAGATACCCAACTGATTGTGTTTGAACAGATTAGTGACACCCAAGTCATTGAAGCCAAATTCAAAAATATCTTCCAAAAGCTTGCTGTAAAATTTGCTTTATTTTTCTATCAAAAAGTACTCAATCAAGACCCTCTGGGCATGATTCTTGAAAAGTTGAATGTCATTAAAGTAAAAGATGACTTATTGCACCTGGATTTAAACCGATGGTTAGGCAAAAAGCGTTCTATCATTGATACCTTAGCAAAAGTGCATGTCAACCATGCGGTTTTGCGTGAAGCTGAACTGGTGGTCATAGGCAATGTCAACCTGACTGCATTATTCAGAAAAATGTCCGAAGAGCCGATGGAGGTCTGGGAGATTGCGGAAGAATACCAGGACAGCAAAGTCAGTCCGGTTAAGCAAAAATAAATTAGATGATGATTACTGATTAAAAATCTATATTTTTTAGGGAAAAACTACATAAAGATACAGATCGAACAAAATTTCAGATTTTATCTTCATAATCAAAGCGCATAATACCGCTTAAAGACAAGTTTTACATTTTATTCCAAATTCAGAGGAACAATTTACTGATGGCTCACCTTGTATTGAAAACAATTGCGTTGACATCTGGATTAAGCACTACTCTGTTGTTTGCTGGTTTCTCAAGCCAAACCTTCGCCATGAGTCCATTCAAGGCAAGTTATCAATTTAGCTATAATGGCAAAAATCTGGGTTCTGCTACCCGTACATTAAGCAAGTCGGGAAATAACTGGACTTATGTTTTTGCTGCAAAAGCTGCTGGCTTGGCTTCTGCAACAGAAACCAGTTATTTTGGCTTTAATAATGGCCAAATTATTTCCCATACTTTCAGCCGTAGCAGTAAAGTACTCATTCACAATAATACAATGAGTATCAAGTTTAATCCCACAGCTAAAACCATTAATACCAAGAAGGATGACACAGCACGTTCATTTGCCTGGAAAGCCGGTACGCTGGATGAACTGAATGCTGAATTACAACTGCGTGAAGACTTAAAATCATCCGGGCTGAGATCAAGTTATGCGATTGTCGATGCCAAAGAAGTGGAATCACGTCGTTTTGTCAAACAGGGTATGGAAAAGGTAAAAACGTCTTATGGCACTTTCGATACCATTAAAGTAGTGCTCAAGCACAGCAAGCCAAATCGCGATACCATTTTTTGGTTAGCACCTAAACTGGACTACACACCCGTGAAAGTAACCCATCAAGATGGCAAAACTTCCTATGGTTTATTGTTAACAGGTTATAAAGGCCCAACGAGTTAATCGATTTGAGCAATTTCGCTTGCATTTTTTGAGAGCCTTTTTAAAATACGCTTTTGCTTGAAAAAGCATCTGCCCTTAGAGGAATTCTCCCGTGCACGCACTAGAACAGAAAATCTTAAGTGAAGGTATCGTTCTATCTGATCAAGTTCTGAAAGTTGATGCTTTCTTAAATCATCAAATCGACCCTGTATTAATGCAGCAAATTGGCAAAGAATTTGCTGCACGGTTTAAAGATGCAGGGATCACGAAAATTATCACCATTGAAGCTTCTGGTATTGCTCCAGCAGTCATGGCCGGTTTAGAACTTGGCGTGCCTGTGATCTTTGCACGTAAATATCAGTCTTTAACCTTAAAAGATGATTTATACCGTTCCAAAGTGTTCTCGTTCACTAAACAAATTGAAAGTACCATTGCCATTTCCAACAAGCACATCAACTCTAGCGATAAAGCTTTAGTGATTGATGACTTCCTGGCAAATGGTCAGGCTGCTTTAGGTCTTGCCGATTTAATTCATCAAGCAAATGCAGAAGTTGTGGGTATTGGCATTGTAATTGAAAAATCTTTCCAGCCAGGGCGCCAATTGTTACTTGATAAAGGTTACCGTGTTGAATCTTTGGCACGTGTTAAATCTTTAGAAAATGGTACTGTTGAATTTGTCCGTGACTAGAATTTCAACTGAATTTAAAAAGAACGCTCAGGCGTTCTTTTTTATAGGTGTTTGTTTTTAGAATGCATATTTTATGTGAAACAACTATCCAGAATAATGTTAACAAAATCGGTGCTTACTCACCTGCTCCATGTGAATTCAGCTTGCTGGCCCCTGCTGCAAAATGAGATACAAGAAAAAAATAAATTCGTTGCACTTTTTTTGTCCAATAATTCGAATCAACTCTAGTCAATAGCGTGGTTTTACATCTCATAACAACCGAACTTTCACACCAAATAGGACTTGTTAAAGATTAATTTAACTACAAAGCAATATTCACTGAACATTTTTTGCTCTAAAATAAAAAAGTCTAACTATCCGCAAATAGTTAGACCCTGGATCATATTGAACGGTGGATTTACTTTACGGTCACAGTAATGCTACCGGTGTTCACAGCACCAATAGCTGAAGTTTTGATACCATCAATATGATTCACTTTTCCATCTACATTTACAGATGCATCAATAGCTGCGGAATTAAAAGCTAAATTCGCTGCAGTGTAATTACTCAGAGTTTCAGAGAATTGGTCATAAGTATCCGTATTTAACGATGTACTAATGGAACTTTCAAACTCTGATGACCGTTCAGAACGCCATTCTTCCAAATTACGCGCCGCACTTCTTTCAGCATCCAGAGTTGATTCCAATGTTCCCGTATTCACAGCAGTCAGATTGCCTTGCTGCAAATTGATACTACCGGTGTTTACCGCACCAATTGCTGAAGTTTCTACTGCAATTTTGTCTCCCACATTATTCAGTGAGTTATACCGCCCATCTACATTGACCGTTGCATCAACAGTAGCGGTATTAATGGCAAGGTTAAGCGCAGTACCATTTGGCTGGGTATGTTGAGATAAAAGATTTAAGGCACCATTTAACCCAGTATCTACAGTGACCTCTTGAGCATTAGCCATGCCTGCACCGGACAAGAAGGCAACAGATAAAGCGATTGTTTTGATAGTCTTATTCATGGTTATTTTCCTTTTTTCTAATTTTGAAGTACTTCTCGCTAAGCACTTCTTTTTTATAATGGGAGCGAGCCCATTTTTATATATTTTTAATCACGCTGCGTACTTGACCAGTAGTTTTCGACCACTTCCGGATTAACATCCCACAGCATCGAAGTCTTTTCATTGTCTTTTTCTTCATTCATTTTTTTTAAAAAAGATGAAGGCTTTTTCATACTGATATATTTAATCAAATCCTGTTTGCTCGGTTCAGACTCACCTTCAGGATTTTCAATCAACTCAGACTCTTTTTTCTTGGGTGGCTGTGTATCCTTGTTGGGTGAGTTCGTCGATTTATTTTTCTCATTCGGTGAACTGGTTTTATGTGAGGATGATTCCAGAACAGTACTCGGTACGTTTGCGGTACTTTGCTGCTGACTCTGCTTATACTTATACAGCGCAACCGAACTTCGGGTTAAACTCAATTGGCCAAATTCAGGTGGTATTTGCGCGCGGCAACTTTCAAAGGTTGCAGGCGGAATCACCTGACTAAGCAACTCAAAAGTAGCCAGATTCAGCATTTGGCGTAAGGCAAAGTTAGTTGCCTCGCGCTCCCCCTTGCCCAACTGAATATTCAATAAAGTATGCCCGGCAAACCTGCCTGCACTCAGACCATAATCCTGCGCAGCAATCTGTTTTTGCAGCGAAACATTAGCTACCACCTTACTGCTGCGGGTATCAGTCAGGGATAAATCCAGCCCGACCATAATGCGGGTTTGACTATAATTCGGCCCGACTCCACCAATCTGCATATCCACACCGCCCCCTGGAATAAAATCCAGACTGTTGATGCTGCCAGTGACATAATAATCGGATGCCTGGATTTGCCGTGGGTCGCGAATGCCCCACTTGGCTTCGCTTTCGATAATCCTCGGATCACGCCGGTTCAATAAACTGACCCCAGCCTGAAACAGGGCGGACTGCACCATATCTCCCGCACCTTGGGTCACCATTTTGCCACTGCCGCCATTGGTCACTACATCTTTACCGGTCTGGTCCAGAATCGCTCCAACGGAAAAGCTGACATCACTGCGCAGTTGCCCTTTCAGGCAGGATAAAGCCATATCAAAAGGGGTGAAAATATCGGTAATTGGAGGTCCCTGTACCAGGCTGACCGGTTTCTTGTTTGAGACCGCCATACCCGTGCACCCGCTCATCAGCTGGCTTAAAAGGATCAACACAGTCACAGAAGATATTTTTCTTCTATTTAACGGAAAATTCAGCATAGTGAGCCCCCCCCCGGTTGGGTGCTTAAGTTGGGGCATTGCTGATTATTTTGAGTGGTCGTGGAATTTAAGGTGCCTTCATTCGAAGTATCATTCGAAATGTCCACGCCGTTATTTGAACCATTGATATTCACATTGCTCGTAGCTGAATTCACCGTACCGATAGAGCTGGTCGAGGTGCTATTTATAGTGGTCTTTCCCAAGCCAGAATAATAATCGGAATCCTTGAGCTCGATCAGATTGGCCTGCACCAGATTTTCACTGGAACGAGTACTTGACGATTTCCAGCGCTGGCTCCATTCATCCGATGTGGCATAAGCATTGCCCAAAATACAGCAACAAAATAAACTCACATTGATCACTGATATTTTCATAATCATTACCCGTCCTTCGTTCCAGGATGTTTATTTATTTTCTATTTATTAAGGTTTAATTTATATTAAAAATATTAAATCACATAAATAAAACAAAAGGCAAAATTTATCAGGTTTTACATATCTTAGGTTTAAGATAACAAACTATCTTGTTGTTATAATTATTGATTTATTAATTGTTGTTTATTTTTGAATTGTAAGAAATCATTATGTAATAAATCTTTAAAATTAAAATTTACATCAAAAATTTAATAAAATTAATATTTTTTTTATATAAAAAATCATCCTGATTTCATAAGCGAATATTCACCTTGTCAAAACAGTTCAGCTTTAGGGAGTTGTAAAATTTGACTTTATTAGAATGCTCATTCAAATGTGATGAACATCTATTATTTATGAAAATACAATTAACCAATCACAGTTAAGCGTATTTATAAAGTAATTTCAGCAGTAAAGTTAATTTTTTAAAAGTATGAGTATCCGTTCAAAAAAAAACACTCTAACTTTAGCGATAAGGCTATTTGCAGCCCTATATCTACGACCACTTCAGTGTTTTGAGCATTTGCCATACTGGCACCGGTCAGGAAGGCGACGGGTAAGAAGATTGTTTTAACAGTCTTCTTATCCGTCGAAAAATCGAAGAATTAAACCAAAGACACATGGAATTAGGCTTGAAAAGAGGAGCCGTACAGTCTCAGCCTAGCCTGTTTTAAGTTGCAGTATATGCAAGATACAGTCATTTTCATGGCTGTATGATTGATGATTATTAAAAAATCAGCCATCACCAGATTCGATAAAGAATGAATGTTTTTACAACTCAGATAAACTGTTTCGACTTTATTTCAACTAGAATCAAGTTGGTATGAAATGCTCCTGACATCCAGTTGCAGAAGCGACATACTGTAGCAACATGTCATAAATATCAGCTGACCTTGAAACCTTCTCTATTTCCTATAGTTCAAGATCGGTCAATATAAATTGTTGATGGAAAAACTTATGCAATGTCCTAAATGTGGATCGACCGAAGTTGAAAAACGCGATCACGAAAAGAACTTAAAAACCATTGGTGGAATTTTAATGACCTCCGCCGGGGCAACAGCAGGAACGGTAGGTGGTGCTGCAACGGGAGCATCGACCGGTGCGGCGATTGGGGCAGTTGCCGGACCATTAGGCGTGATTTTCGGTGGCACAGTAGGAACATTTGTAGGTGCCATTGCTGTAGGTGTGACCGGTGGCGTATTAGGGAATATTTTCGGTAAAAAAGCCGGTGTCATTATCGATAAGAATGTGTTTCTGGATTATAAATGTTTGCAATGCAATCATAGATTTAAACAACCTGAATAAGCACTTAAACTTTAAATTGCAATAAAAAGACCCTTCATTTTTAGAAGGGTTTTTTATAGATACATACCTTACAAATAGAGTGAGTGAAACTCAAGTTCTTAATAAAAATCAGTTTGCCTGCAATTTTTTAACCACTTCGCCCAAGCGTTTACCCTGCTCTTCACACAAGACTTTTTCATCCTGGCTTAAACCCAAATCATGGCGCGGACCACTCACATGACTGGCACCATAGGGTGTTCCACCAGACTTGGTGTTGGATAATGCCGGGTTGGCATTCGGCAGGCCCATAATCATCATGCCATGATGAAACAGAGGTGGAAGCATAGTCAGCAATGTGCTTTCCTGTCCGCCGTGCATCGAACCAGAAGATGTAAAGACACAGGCCGGTTTTTGATGCAAAGCACCATTCAACCACAGACTGGTGGTCTGATCCCAGAAATACTTCATCTCGGAGGCCATATTGCCAAAGCGTGTCGGTGAACCCAAAGCCAGACCTGAACAATTGGCCAAATCATCCAGGGTACAATAAATATCCCCTTCCTCCGGAATACTCGGCTCAGCCTGTTTCACCACAGTGGATAGGTTGGGTACCGTACGAATTTTTACCGCCATACCTGCAGATTCAACACCATTGGCAATTAAATGTGCCATTTCTTTGGTTGAGCCATATTTGCTGTAATATAAAACCAGGACATAAGACTGCATAATTTTTATAAACGAAGCTAAAAGAGAAAACTATACGGTATTTTTCCCATTTTTTGGTTAAGCTTGGTATTGAAAATTCATAAAGATGACTAAAAAAATTGAGACTTCATCACGATGCTAAAAAAGTATTTAAAAAAACTTCCTTTTTATAATGAGACCTGGTTTCAGTTTGTTTTATTTGTCGTAAGACGTTTTGAAGCCGATCGTTGCCGTGATCAAGCGGCATCTTTGACTTATACCACGCTGTTTGCAGTGGTCCCCATGCTGACAGTTTTTCTGGTAATCATTTCTTCGATTAAAGCCCTGGAACCTGCAAGGCAGCAATTACAACAACTGATTTACAGTCATTTTTTACCCCGAACCACCATCGCCTTTGACAAAGCCTTTACTGCCTTTACCGATAAATCCAGCAACCTGACAGTGATTGGTATTTTATTTCTGTTCGTGACCACAGTCATGATGCTTTCCAGTATCGAGACCGTATTTAACCGGATTTGGCGAGTAAAAGAAACGCGAGGCGGGATTATCGGCTTTATGCGTTACTGGACCATTATTTCACTCGGCCCTATTCTGCTAGGCAGTGCTTTTGCGATTTCATCCACTGTAGCCTCATTAAATGTACTGAGTAATAATTTTGCCGGTTATGAGGTCGACGGTGAATTTATCTTGTGGGGCATTTCCTTTGTCCTGACCATTTTGGGCTTCTTTATTTTAAACTGGACCATTCCCAATCGCAGTGTTCCGATTAAAGCTGCCTTGATTGCCGGTACATTCAGCGCTGTAGTCTTTGAATTGCTGAAAAATTTGTTTGGCATCATCATGTCAAATTTCACCAGTTATGAAATTGTCTATGGCGCTTTTGCTGCCATTCCGATTTTCCTGTTATGGATTTTCCTGTCCTGGAACATTGTTTTGCTGGGGGTCGAAATCAGTTATGCCCTCACTGCGTTTAATTCAGGCAAAGAACCCAAACGCCATCCCGTGATTATGCTGCTAGATTTGATGGAGCTATTTTATAAAAAACAGCAAAGTGGTGAAAGCGTTTCTGATGAAGAAGCACTGGAAGTCTTGGGCCGTGATGAAATCGGACGCTGGCCGACGTATGTAGTGATGCTGGAAAAACAAAATCTGGTAAAACGTACCGATAATGATGAATACATTCTCGCGCGCAATCTGGCTCAGGTCGATTTTTGGAGTTTTTATAAACAGTTGCCCTACCCGCTTCCGCGTAGCAAAGATGTCGCCAATATTCGTCCGGATGATGAATGGATACAAAGACTTGGTCCAGCTCTGGTTGAATCTGATGATTATCTGGCTGCAAAACTTTCCATTCCGCTGTCGGCTATTTTTGAAAAGAAATAGCGTTAACTGACCTTGACGATGCCATAAAAAAGCCTTCACATATGAAGGCTTTTTTAATGACTACGTAAATGTATTAGCAGACAAAAATATCTGATCCAACCATGCAAACTGACCGCTATGTAAAAATCTAGAACTAAAAAAAGGCTGTATCAAACACACTGCTGTCCCATAATTTGAATTTTATTTCAGTATGAAATCAATATGATGATATTTTAAATTTAAGTATTTGATATATAATAGGACTTACGCAGTATTATTTATAGATTCTCTGTGGTAGCAGATGATTTTTATCGAGAATAAAGTCATCAATGAAGTTTTTGATCATTGGTCTAAATAATTTCTTCTGCCAACGATATACATTTTC